>JAGOCT010000305.1 GCA_017998585.1 Candidatus Cloacimonadota bacterium
CAATCATGCCATGAATAAACTCTTTCCTGATAATCTCAATATCAGACATGAGAAGGTAATTCTTCAGCTCACCTGATGTCATCCCTAACTGGAGTTACTCAGGATATCTTTGTAGAAAATGGCAATCTTCTTTTAGGTACATGGCAGGCTGTTTACTTTTGGGAGTTTGATGGTAGCAGAGTTAGAAAATACCATCTGATCTATTGTCAGTAAAAAAGGATAAAAATGAAACATCAGATAGATTTAACCAAAGGGAATATCGCGCTTGAACTGACACGGGTATCCATCCCCATTATGCTCACTATGTTTATCCAGATGGCTTATAATCTGACGGATATGATCTGGATAGGCAGTATCGGAAGCGGTGCTGTGGCAGCCATAGGAACTGCCGGTTTCTTTATCTGGATAGGAAATGCCCTGACCTTTATGCCAAAAGTGGGTTTAGAAGTTTGTGTAGCTCAGTCTGTTGGGAAAAAAGATCAAAATGATTTACAACGTTTTATGGCAAATGGATTATTGATTTCGCTGAGTATGTCTGTTATTTTCAGTCTGATTGTTTTTATCATGGCCAATCCATTGATCAATTTTTTCAAACTGGGAACAAATGTAAATGGATTTGATCCAACCAATTCAGCCATCTCTTATCTCAGAGTAATCTCCCTGGGAATGGTATTTTCATTTATAAATCCCTGTTTTACAGCAGTCTATAATGGTCTTGGAAACAGTAAGCTACCCTTCTACTACAATTCAGCAGGTTTACTGGTGAATGTCATACTGGATCCTTTACTGATTTTTGGTGTATGGATATTTCCCAAAATGGGAGTTCAGGGTGCAGCAATTGCAACCGTAATCGCTCAATTGTGTGTCAGCATTTTATTTATTTTTAGTTTTAGAAGACACTTTGAGTTTGTCAGACATTTAAAAACATTTTTCGTTTTCAGCCGTTATCATTTATATCGTATCATCAAAATAGGTTTTCCACCAGCAGCACAGAGTGCCATGTTTGCTTTGATTGCGATGGTAATTGCCCGGATTATCGTGCGATGGGGTGCAATTCCCATTGCCGTACAGAGAGTCGGGTCACAGATTGAATCACTCTCCTGGATGACAGCCAGTGGATTTTCAACTGCTCTGAGTGCATTTGTTGGTCAGAATTATGGTGCAAAACAATATCACCGGATCTGGAAAGGATTTTTAACAGCCATGTATATCATGAGTTCAATCGGTATATTGGTAAGCTTACTATTGATCTTGTTTCCAGAATTCCTGTTTAAAATATTCGTTCGTGAACCTAATGCGATTCAGGAAGGCATCATTTATCTGACCATATTAGGCTATTCTCAACTCTTTATGTGTCTTGAAATCACAACAGCAGGCGCATTTAATGGTTTAGGCAAGTCTTTACCCCCTTCAATTGTCAGTATCAGTCTTAATCTGCTCAGAATCCCTTCTGCGCTGATATTTTCTGCTCTCATCGGATTAAACGGTATCTGGTGGAGTATCAGCGGCTCAAGCATTTTGAAAGGCACGATCCTGGTTTTATGGTTTACGTATTACTTCAGAAAAAAATATAAAACGAACAACTTTTAACGTCTCAGGTTATATCTAATCAAAAGTAAAAAAATCATTAATGACAATTTTCTCATTGGTTTTATTGGGATTTGATAAATGAAATGCAGTAATTCTGCTTAGGATACCTGAACTACAGAAAGCACATAAAACACTGCCTTTTTGAATTGACTCGGAAGATTTATCATAAAGCGTCAAAGCACTCCGTTAAAAACATATTTTTCAAGATTGTAAGATGCCTAATATCAGTTAGTTAGCTAACAAATGATCATCCAGTATCAACTAACTTACCACCCCGTCACTCCGTGCCACCCCTCCACGGGAGGGGAATTTTACATTCATCAAATGATTGGATTGCATCTTTTTTCACTCTGCGAATCCGAATGAGATTTTATAAAAACAATACTTACGAGATTGTTAAAAAAGTTTGTTACATTCGGTCGCACCTACGGCGCTTTGCTTCACAAATCCCAACAGGTGCTTTTCAATTTATCATTTAATGCACAGCATTTATTACCGTATTTTAAAATAACATAGTTACGATACTTTATAGTTTTTTTATCAAATTGCCTGTTATTTTTAATTAACCTTTGAAAAGGATATGATAAGGAAAGGATAAGGATAGAATAAGGAAACAATATATCGAAAATATAGCAATAATATGTTTACGGATATATTTTGATATAAAATTTCTATTTCTAAAATCAGGAAAAGAATTTTTCTAAATCTGAGATACTTTCAAAAATGTAATCAGGCGCATACTCTTTTATCTCTTCAATCGTTCCATAACCAAACGAAACAGCTGCACAATCAATGTGATTCAATCTTGCACCAATGATATCATGCTTTCTGTCTCCAATCATCAGACATTCTTTTGGATTCATCTGATGTTTACCCATCAGATAAGCGATTATTTCTCCTTTTTCTACCCTGCTCCCATCCGGCAGACATCCACATACATCAAAAAAGTATTCTTGCAGATGAAAATGTTCAATAATCTGAACAGCAAAACTTTCCAGTTTGGAAGTCGCCACGTACAAATTATATCCTTTTTTACATAGTGTATAAAGCATTTGAGTCACACCCTCAAATAATTTATTTTCAAACATCCCCTTATCTTTAAAATATTCTCTAAAATATTGAATCGCAAGTTTAGCCTTATCAGGAGAAAAACCATAAAAGTCGTGAAATGAATCGATTAAAGGTGGGCCAATAAAAGCAGTCAGAATCTTATCATCCTGTTCTTTCATATCAAACTTAGACAAAGCATATTGAACCGAATTAACAATTCCTTGCTTAGGGTCAGATAAAGTACCATCCAGATCAAACAGGATATGTTTATATACTGTCATTTTTTTAATAACTCATTGATCTTGTCCGGGTCGTAACCTAAAAATGCTGTATTTTGTTCCCTGATAACAGGTGTTTTTAATAAGAGCGGATGTTCAATCAGTTGATCGAAAGGTTCGTGTCTCATGTATTTCAAATTCAATCTTTCATATTCTTTTGAGCAGGTATCCATTAAGGTTTCAATGGGTATTTTTTGTGAGATTTTCTTTAGTTCGCCTGGACTGAGTCCTTTAACCTGTAAGTCAATAAACTGAAAGTCGATTCGTCTTTCTTTTAAGTAACGAATGACTTTTTGAGTATCTTTGCATTTTTTTGTGCCAATGACCTGAATCATATCAAATTCCCCTTTTAACAGAATTAATTGTATAAATCAGGGCAAAAAGCATTTTGCTTTTTGCCCTTGATTACAATTATTATTTTTTCTCAGCCAGTAATTTAACTAAGTAAAACAGCGATTTAACAGCAATCCCTGTACCACCTTTTTGTTGCCATGCTTTTGGTTTATCAGTCATAGCAGTGCCGGCAATATCAATGTGCATCCAGGGATGATCCTGAATAAATTCTTTGATAAACATACCCGCAGCAATCGCTCCA
>JAGOCT010000306.1 GCA_017998585.1 Candidatus Cloacimonadota bacterium
TGTCACACGTCAGCTAATAAACAATATCGAAAAAGCAGATGCAACCGATAAAATTTTAAATGTGATATTGGATGCTTAGTCACATTCATTGAGTTGGTAAAATATCTTGAATCAAATTCTTTTATTACATTCATATCAACAAATATAATTCAAGATAATCAAATTTCTTTCCTTATTCTATCCTTATACCTTCCTTATCTGTTACTTTAGAATTATCAATAAATAAAATTACAATTTTCTAGTTAACCTGCTTTGAAAAATTAAGAAAAATACAATCATTCGTAATTTCTACAATACTTAGAAGACCATGTTTTGAAGAAATTCATTTCATGGTCTTTTTCTATATGAGTAATCAGTCTGAAAATAACACTTTTATGAAAAAAACTCGAAAAGAGAGAAATAAGCATTGAGTTTTATTTTTTTTTTACTTTTATATCTTACTATATTTCAAGCTTTATGAGGTATTTAAATAAATCTGCATTAAAAAGCTTGACAATAAATCCAAGCTTATAAAAATTTATAACAAAAGAATATATTTGGAGGTCGTCATGACAATGCACGAATTCTTAGATCGTGTAGCTGCAAAAAATCCAGGTCAGCCTGAGTTTTTACAAGCTGTTAAAGAAGTTGTTGAAACTGTGTGGGATGTTTACAATGCTAATCCTCGTTTTGTAAAAGCGAACATTCTTGAAAGAATCGTAGAACCAGAAAGAGTGATTATGTTCCGTGTTCCATGGGTAGATGATAAAGGTAACGTACAAGTTAACCGTGGCTACCGCGTTCAGTTCAACAGTGCTATCGGACCATACAAAGGCGGACTTCGTTTCCACCCATCCGTAAACCTTTCAATCTTAAAATTCTTAGGTTTCGAACAAATCTTCAAAAACAGTTTAACCACACTTCCTATGGGTGGTGGTAAAGGTGGAGCTGATTTTGATGCAAAAGGCAAATCAGACGGCGAAATTATGCGTTTCTGCCAGACATTTATGATCGAATTATTCCGTCATATCGGTGCTGATACAGACGTTCCTGCTGGTGATATTGGTGTTGGCGGACGTGAAATCGGTTACATGTTCGGTATGTATAAAAAATTAGCTAACGAACATACTGGCGTCTTAACAGGCAAAGGTATCAACTGGGGCGGAAGCTTAATCAGACCACAAGCAACTGGTTTTGGTGTTGTTTATTTTGCTCAGGAACAATTAAAAACTAAAGGCTTAACTTTTGAAGGCAAAACTGTAGCTGTTTCCGGTTTCGGTAATGTGGCTTGGGGCGCTTGTATTAAAGTTGCTGAATTAGGCGGAAAAGTAGTAACTCTTTCAGGTCCTGACGGATATATCTATGATAAAGATGGTATTCTTGGCGAAAAAATTAATTTCTTACTTGAAATGCGTTCTTCAAACAATGACAGAGTTAAAGACTATGCTGACAAATTTGGTTGTGAATTCCATGCTGGTAAAAGACCTTGGGAAGTTAAAGTGGATGTGGCTCTTCCATGTGCTACTCAAAACGAACTTAACGAAGAAGATGCTAAAAAACTCATCGCTAATGGCGTTATCTGCTTAACAGAAGGCGCTAACATGCCTTGTACTCCTGAAGCGGTTGAAGCATTCTTAGCTGCAAAAGTTTTATTTGCACCAGGAAAAGCTTCTAATGCTGGTGGTGTTGCTACTTCTGGTCTTGAAATGACTCAGAATGCTATGCACTTAAACTGGACAGCTGAAGAAGTTGATGCAAAATTACATGGTATCATGATTAACATTCATGAAGCTTGCTGTAAATACGGTAAAGATGCTGATGGTTTTGTTAACTACGTTAAAGGTGCGAATATTGCTGGCTTCTTAAAAGTAGCTAATGCAATGGTTGACCAGGGCGTTATTTAATCAAAATAATTTAAATACAGGCTGTCAGAAATGACAGCCTTTTTTTTCAGGAGGAACGATGTCTCAACATAACACGAATGCACATACGCTGATTCATCTAATCAACGATTTCTTTCAGAATGAAGAAAATATCAGCACGATGGACAAGATTAGCAAAACAATTGCTTTTTGTTTTAAATCTGGTAAAAAGGGATTGATAGCAGGCAATGGAGGCAGTGCCTGTGACGCAATGCATTTTGCTGAAGAATTTACTGGTCGTTTTCATAAAAATCGTATGGCATTACCCGTTATTTCTATTACAGACAGTTCTCATATCACTTGTGTCGGTAATGATTACGGATTTGAAGATATTTTCTCAAGAGGTGTTGAAGCTTTTGCTAAGGAAGATGATTTTTTTATTGGCATATCAACCAGTGGTAATTCACCCAATATAATTAATGCAGTGGAAAAAGCCAAAGAAAAAAAGATGATTACCATTGCTCTTCTTGGAAAAGAAGGTGGAAAGTTAAAAGGGATTTGCGACTATGAACTCATTATTCCAGGCAAAACAACTGACAGAATTCAGGAAATCCACATGCTGATTCTTCATTCTATCATAGAAGAAGTCGAACGAATTATGTTTCCTGAACTTTACTGATATAGGTATTAAATGAAGCTTGCAACACTTTGTTATATCCAAAATGATCAAAATCAAACCTTGATGATGCACCGTATTAAAAAAGAAAATGATATGCATGAAGGAAAATGGAACGGTCTCGGTGGCAAGTTTGAGCAGGGGGAATCACCTGAAGATTGTATCATCAGAGAAGTTCTGGAAGAAAGTGGTTTTACGATTCAAAATCCACATCTGAGAGGCTTTCTTACCTTTCCTGACTTTGATGGAAAAGATGACTGGTATGTATTCCTGTTTACTGCTGACCAGTTTTCTGGAGAAATGATTCAATCAAATGAAGGAAATCTTGAATGGATTGATAATGATAAACTGCTGGAGCTTCCTTTGTGGGAAGGAGATAAACACTTTCTTTCCTGGATCGCTCAGAATAAATCATTTTTTAGTGCTAAATTCAATTATGTCTCAAAAGAACTCGACTCTCATTCAGTTATATTCTATCCAGAAAAAGAGACAGATTAACCTGCAAAAAACAGCAGAAATGTTTAACTAAGTTTATAAAAATCCATAATAGTGATAATTTTTATTTTTTTTACTTTTTTTTCATTATTCATCATCTTGAGGAAATGTTCATTTGTAATCAGAAAACAGATCACTTGACAAAATGCACTTATCTAAGAAACTGACATTAAAATAACATATTTTAATGGAGGCACTTAATGGGAAAATTATCCATCAAGTCAGAAATAGGTAAACTTAAAAAAGTCATTATACATGAACCTGGTTCTGAAATAGAGATTATGACGCCAAAGACTTCTGAAGATTTACTCTATGATGATATTCTAGATTTAAAAACAGCCGTTCATGAACATAGAGAACTGGCTGGTATTTTGAAAATCCACGCCAATGTTTACCAGATAAAAGACTTATTGAGAGACGTACTGGATAAAGTTAATGAACGGGAAGAATTGCTCAAACAACTGATAGATGAAATGAATGCATCCCAGCACATTTTAGAT
>JAGOCT010000307.1 GCA_017998585.1 Candidatus Cloacimonadota bacterium
CATCTATAAAGAACAACCAGAATCGAATGCTCATTACCAAAACAGAGTGGAATACAGACCGCTTGAAGGTTTTGTTTTAGCAATTACACCGTTCAATTTTACTGCAATAGCGGCTAATCTGGCATCTGCTCCGGCGATGATGGGTAATGTCGTTGTTTGGAAACCTGCATCGACTTCTATCCTTTCAAATTATTTCCTCATGAAATTATATAAAGAAGCCGGTTTACCTGATGGTGTAATCAATTTTATACCATGCAGAGGAAGCCAGTTATCTTCTATCGCTTTAAACAACAAGCATTTTGCCGGTATTCATTTTACTGGCTCTACAGAAGTTTTTAATGACATTTGGAAAGAAACCGCCAAAAATTTAAACACATATATCAACTATCCACGCCTTGTCGGTGAAACCGGAGGCAAAGACTTTATCTTCGCTCATCCGTCTGCTGATGTGGAAATCCTCTCAACAGCACTCGTTCAGGGTTCTTTTGAATATCAGGGACAAAAATGCTCTGCCTGCTCAAGAGCCTATATCCCTGAATCAATTTGGGAAGACGTTAAAACTCGTGTTTTAAACGATATGAAACAGATAAAAATAGGATCTCCAAGAGACCCTCAAAACTTTATAAATGCCGTAATAGATAAAAACAGCTATGATAATACCATGTCATATATCCAATATGCTCAGGAAAGTGATCAGGCTGAAATTATGTTTGGTGGAAAAGGCGACCTTAGTACAGGTTATTTTATCGAACCAACCATAATCGTAACCAAAGATCCTTTCTTTAAAACCATGCAGGAAGAAATTTTCGCTCCTGTGCTGACAATCTATGTGTATCCGGATGAAGAAATTGAAAAGACACTTGATAATCTTGACAGCACTTCTCCTTACGCACTCACCGGTGCAATTTTTGCACAGGACAGAAATGTCATCAATCAATTGTCTGCAAGACTCAAATATAATGCAGGCAATTTCTATATTAATGACAAACCTACCGGTGCAGTGGTTGGTCAGCAGCCATTTGGCGGTTCAAGAGCTTCCGGAACCAATGATAAAGCCGGCAGTTTCTTAAACTTAATCAGATGGACCAGCCCACGAACCATAAAAGAAAATTTCTCAGCAAATCGTTACTGGCAATATGATTACATGAAATAAACATAAATTGGAGTAACAATGAATGATTTGATTAATGTCGTGATTGATGGTAAACCTTTACAAGGAAAACCAAACAGTACTATTCTTCAGGTGGCAAGGGATAATAAGATTTATATTCCAACTTTATGCTGGCATGAAGAATTAGCACCGACTTCTAACTGTGGATTATGTGTTGTTTATGTTGACAACAGCCCTCAGCCAAAAAGAGCATGCAGTACACCGATTCATGAAGGAATGAAGGTCGTAACTAACACAAAAGAACTCAGAGCTTACAGAAAAACACTTTTACAGTTATTCTTAGCTAACCATGATGTAGATTGTCCTTCCTGTAATGCAAATAACAAATGTGAATTACAAACCTTATGCAACAATATGGGCGTTAAATTAATGGATGCACCTCCTATCATGAAAAGACACAGTATTGATGATACAAGTGTTGCGATCATGAGAGACCCTAACAAATGTATTTCCTGCGGTCGTTGCGTAACTATCTGTAATGAAGTTCAAAAAGTATCAGCACTTACTTTTGTAAACCGCGGTTTTGATGGTTTTGTGGATGTTGCTTTCTTAAACGGTTTAGGAAACAGTCCATGTATCAATTGTGGTCAGTGTATTATTTATTGCCCTACCGGCGCATTGTATGAACGCTCTCATATTGAAGAAGTTTGGGATGCCATCTATGATGACAAAAAGCATGTCGTTGTTCAGGAAGCCCCTGCAATCAGAGCTTCTATTGCGGATGAATTTGGTATGGAAATGTCTGAAGTAACTCCTGGCAAAATGTATGCAGCATTAAGAGCAATTGGTTTTAACTCTGTGATGGATACAAACTTTACAGCTGACCTGACCATTATGGAAGAAGGTTCTGAATTAGTTGAACGTATTAAAACTAACCAACCCTTACCATTAATCACCTCCTGCTCACCAGGCTGGATCAAATATATGGAAACTTTCTATCCTGATTTAGCAGAATATGTATCCACTGCAAAATCTCCAATGTCTATGTTTGGTGTATTATCAAAAACTTACTATGCTCAGAAAAACAATATTGATCCTGCAACTATCGTATCTGTAGCAGTGATGCCTTGTACAGCAAAGAAATTTGAAGCAAACAGACCTGAATTAAGAGATTCAGGTTATCAGGATACTGATTATGTTTTAACAACCCGTGAGTTTATTAGAATGATTAAAGAAGCTGGTATTGATTTTAAAAATCTACAGGCAGAAGAAGCTGATAGTGGAATGAGTTTTTACACAGGCGCTGGCACTATTTTTGGTGCAACCGGTGGTGTGATGGAAGCTGCGATTCGTTCTGCATATACACTGGTGACCGGTCAGGAGCTTGAACATATCGATATCGAAATGGTCAGAGGTCTTGAAGGCATTAAAGAAGGCAGTGTAGAAATACCTGGAGTTGGCGCACTTAAAGTAGCCGTGGCTCATGGAACCGGTAATGCTCAGCAGCTGATGGATAAAGTCAGACAACAAATCAAAGAAACCGGTAAATCTGAATATCACTTTATCGAAATCATGGCTTGCCCTGGCGGATGCGTTGGTGGTGGTGGACAACCGCTTGGAAACAATATGAAAAACAGAGCTGTCCGTGCTCAAGCGCTTTATACAGAAGATAAAAACATGAAGTATAGAAAATCTCACCATAATCCTGAAGTTCAAAAAATCTATGCTGATTTCCTTGGAAAACCAAACTCTGAATTAGCTCATAAATTATTACATACTCATTATTTTGAACGTTCAAAAATTACGGGTCAGGCTATTAAAGAAAAAACCCATAAACATCATTAATAAAAAAACCGGATAAGCATCAGCTTATCTGTTATAACAGATTAACGGAGCAGTTATACTGCTCCGTTTTCCATATCATTAAAACATTAAATAAACAATCAAATCAATCCACAAGACACTTTATCCTAAATTTTCAAATAAAGGTCATATAAGTAGTTTTTTTTAAAATTTAGAGCATTTCTCTTTACGATTCTTTGTAGATGATTTTCAGCATTCTGTAATATCATCAAAATTGAGAAAGTTGAATTTTTACGATTCATATTATTTGACGCAGACAATCAGGCTATCCTCCTCCCTGGACAATAGGAATATGCGAAACAGAGCGAAGTATTCTCATATCGTTGAGTGGTGGCACGAAGTGACGAGGTGGTAAGTTTAATTGTGAATTATGAAATTTCCCTCCAGCCGAGAGTCTATGCAAAAAACAGAGTTCCAGAGGAACGACCGATCCCCAGATGCGGAAGAGCCAAATGACCCCGCTTATTTCATCATCAGTATCTTCCTCATTAAGGTTTGATTGCCAGCTTGTAATCTGACAAAATATACGCCAGAGC
>JAGOCT010000308.1 GCA_017998585.1 Candidatus Cloacimonadota bacterium
AATCAAATCTTGTCAATGCAGGGCTGATATTGTTTCATGGGATTCTGACGCTGTTATTTACAATTTATTCTTCACTAAGTGCCTTGACCACTGGAAAGATTCACTTAAGCAATTATGTCAGTCTGATGAAAATTCCTCATTCTTTTGCAGTGACATCTTACTTTATGATAGATGATTTGAATGTTATCTTTCTGTTGATAACAGGTGTGTTATATGCAGGCATCTCATTGTATAACTATCAGTTCATTCGTTTTTCTAAAGAAGATGCCAGACGCAATAATAATTATAGTATTGGTGTCATTATCTTTGTCTGTTCTATCATTGGGCTGATAATGAGTTCTCACATGGCACTATTATGGGTATTTCTGGAGTTATCAACGCTTTCCAGTACTTTCCTGATAATTTATCAAAAAAACCGACATTCATTAGAAGCTGGTTGGAAATACATATTTATATGTTCTATTGGTATTGCTCTTGCTTTTTTTGGTATTATACTGCTGACAATCGGACTCGGAGAACATAATTCACTTTTCTTTAATGATTTATATCAAAATGCCAAACTGATCAATCCATTCTGGTTAAAGTTGTCATTTATCTTTATTCTGATTGGAATGGGGACCAAGATGGGGTTGGCACCGGTTCATACCTGGTTACCGGATGCACATTCAGAAGCGCCTTCTCCCATATCAGCTTTGCTTTCAGGCGGATTATTGAATGTTGCTTTTTTAGGGATTATTCGTTTTCATAAGATCATGAAACTAACCGGATATGGAAACTTATCTACTTCTTTGTTAATGCTGATGGGTTTCTTTTCCATTATTGTATGTGCAATCTATATTTTCAGAGTAAAGAATTATAAGAGAATGTTTGCATACTCTTCCATAGAAAATATGGGAATTATTGCGATAGGATCTGCTTTGGGAGGCATTGCTTTCTATGCTGCTCTGTTGCACATGCTTGCCCATTCTCTGAGTAAAGGCGCGGTATTTTTAACAGCAGGTAATATTTTGCATAATACCAAAACGAAAAATATTAAGGATATTCATGGATTGGCAGCAACAGACCCGATTAATGCGTGGTTATTACTGCTTTCTTTTTTAAGTCTGTCTGGTATTCCTCCATTCCCGATCTTCATGAGTGAATTGATGATGATAAAATCCATGCTGATCACTCACCCGTTTTACACTGTTATGTTTGTATTGCTGTTAACGATTGTGATTGCCGGAATGGGTAAAAATGTGTTTTCAATGGTGTTTGGTGAGAAGATGACAGAATATTGTCATAGAAAAGAACATTTTATGGCTTATCTGCCTCAAATTCTGTTTATTGTGTGTCTCTTAGTGTTGGGTGTTTATTTGCCTGGTTGTCTGCACAAGGTGATCACTTATGCAGCCTTTTCAATCTAAAAATCTGGAGTATATATGAACTGGATAATATCCGCTAATCTGAAACCAGTCGAGATAAATCAAATCCCTGTTTTGGATTTTAATACATTAGATCAGGAGTTAGCTATCCTGATGCCTCAAAAAATGAGGCTGATTGCGTTCTTCGGTCAAAGACTGAATCAGCATATTCGTATTTTCATTGTTCTCGCTAACGATGCCCAATCCAGCCTCTTAATCAGCTCTGTTATTGCTGAAGAAAACTCAACTTATGAATCATTTACCAATCAATATCCTGAGTTTCAAAATTTTGAAAGAGAACTATGGGAAGCCTTTCATATCACGCCCCTGAATCATCCATGGTTAAAACCATATCGCTATCCTCAGTCTGATCTGGAAAAACAGGTTAAGAAATATCCTTTCTTCTCGATTGATAGTGCAGAATTGCATGAAGTGGCTGTCGGACCCATACATGCAGGTGTGATTGAACCTGGTCATTTTCGTTTTATTTGTGATGGAGAAACAGTGCTTCATCTTGAGATTCAACTGGGTTATCAGCACAGAGGAGTTGAAGAACTGATTTTGTCTGATTCTTTACAGAAAATTAAGAATAAGATACATCTGGCTGAATCAATCGCCGGAGATTCCTGCGTGGGGAATACACTTTGTTATGCTTATGCCATGGAAGCACTGAGTGATACAAATATATCTTTCTCGGTAGATATAATCAGGGCAATTGCGCTTGAAATGGAAAGAATGGCTGTTCATATAGGTGATTTATCTGCAATAGCCAATGATGTTGCCTATCTGAGTTCAAGTTCTTATCTGGGGCATTTCAGAACGCAGATAATCAATTTATTCATGTACCTGAATGGAAACCGCTTTGCCCGTAATCTGGTTAAAGTAGGAGGAGTTAATAAGGTTTGGTCTCAGGAAGATATTCTTTATGCAAAAAAAGTCATTAATGATGTACTGGATAATGTTTCCTTTATCAGTGATATCTTTTTTACTCATCCTTCTGTTCTTGCTCGTCTGGAACATACCGGAATACTGGAACAGTCTGTTGCTGAGCAGATTGGCTGTGTAGGCTTAACTGCCAGAGCAAGCGGTTTACAGCGGGATATCAGGGCAGATCATCCGTTCGGTTATTATAAATCCTCTTTGGTTTATCCGATGTCTTTATCTGATGGTGATGTATTTTCTCGTGCTTATATGCGCTATATAGAGATTCAGCAGTCGGCAAGATTTATTCTGGATAATATTGACCGGATTAACCCTCAACATGAGCCCCTTACTCCTTTGAAACCTTTAAAACCAAACCAGTTCTGCGTTTCTATGGTTGAGGCTTGGCGAGGTGAATTGGTTCATGTGGCTGTAACAGATGCCCAGGGAAGTCTGGTTCGCTACAAGATTAAAGACCCTTCATTTAATAACTGGTTTGCATTGGCTCAGGTATTAAGAAATAACGGAATATCTGACTTTCCGCTATGTAATAAGAGTTTCAACTTATCATACTGTGGTAATGATTTGTAAAAGAGGAAAACATGATTAGTTTATTAAGACAAAAAATCAGATTTGGAAAGTTATACATTCCCAATATTAAGAAAGCCCCAATCCTCAAATCTCACAGAGGATTGGTTCAGATTAAGGTAGGTAACTGTCTGCAAAACTGTCAATTGTGTGTGGAATCATGTCCTTCAGATGCCATTCAACTCAATTCGCTCAGAATTGATATGGGTAAGTGTGTATTTTGCGGAGATTGCGAAACGCTCTGTCCTCAGTCTTTGATTCAATTTTCTTCTAACTACAGGGTCTCTGCGACTGAAAGAGAAAAACTCGTTATCAATGCTGACAGTGAAAAGATAGATTATGACAAGATTGCAATACAAAGTAATGAGACAATAACCAAGCTTTTTGGCAGATCACTCAAACTCAGACAGGTGAGTGCCGGAGGATGCAATGCCTGCGAAATGGAGTTAAATGCCTGCTCCAACATCAACTTTGATATGGGGCGCTTTGGTATCGAATTTGTTGCCTCACCCAGACATGCGGATGGTATTGTGATAACCGGACCGATTTCAGGTAATATGGCTCAGGCTTTACAGGATGCTTACGAC
>JAGOCT010000309.1 GCA_017998585.1 Candidatus Cloacimonadota bacterium
CTTCAGGTCCGCAAACTTCAAATTCGTTACCTATCTTAATCCATTGGTTTATTTGGTGTTTTCCAACAAAATAGTTGTCAATCAGAAGTGTTTTGGTGCCATCGGCAAAGATATATATCAGCCTAACATAACACGCTTTATTCGCTCTGATGAAAATTTTCGGTTCGTCTCCAAAAACATAAGTAACGGCTCCATCTGTTAGTTTATCTGTTTGTAAATCCACTTTTAATGAGTTATCTGTCTGAATTGCATTGCATAACTGAATCCGGTCTTCAAGCAGTTGTTTGTAATTTTTAGGCTGAATAAATTCTCTGCCTAGCTTAGATACAGAGAGTTGGTTAATCAGACTTTGATTGGAAATTTCTTTGTAAGAGACAGCATCTTTTATTGAAAAGAGCACATTAAACTCTTTTCCTGATTCCATAATTTTACCTTTTGTCTGATAATACACTGAATCATTTTCAATACTTTCGATGACTCGCATATTGTATTTATTCTGGAGAATAGAATGGATAGAAGAATTGAGTTGTTTACTAAAATCAGATACAAATTGAAAATTTTCAAAATTGACAGGTTGGAGTAAAACAGGATATTGTGGATTTAAATTCATATTTTCGCATAATTCTTCTGCAATATCATAAACACTTTTGGCTCTCCCAGATTCATAAACAGACAATCTGTAGTTAAGTTCAGCTTGTTTTGGTGCTTTCTGCCAGTAATAGTCAAGATCGCTTTGCCACTGGTTAATCACTTGCCAGGTTTTATAAAATTCTTTTGCCTGTTCATAACGGATTAAGGCTTGTTTTAATAATTGAATATCTTCTCTGCTGACTAAAGCCACATCTTTGTTAGTTGTTAGATATGCCTGTGTAATGAAATCCAGATGATCAAGCACTTTATTTTTATAATAATTTTTAAGATCGGCTTTTGGAATACCAACTAAAACATAAATCATTCCATCATCTCGTTCATTTTTAAGTACTTGAGCATTTACAAATTCAAGATTGCTTCTGATTTGAGTTTCATTTACAAAACATTCTTCTGCTTTTACTTCATTATTATGGATTTTCTCTGATTGTTTGACTAAGATTTCTCCTGTTACCTGAGAACTGAGCATCATTGCGAGATTTTTTAACGCTTCAGCTTTTGCTTTTTCAAGGGCATTTGCTTTGGTTTTACGATTATACTCATAAATCCCTTTTCCAATTAGATAATCCTGATACTCGAGAGTATTATCTGCTTCACTGTACCAAACGGGCATTGCTGTAAGTAAATTCATACTTATCAATAAGCACAAGATAAAGTAATATTTGATCATATTTTACTCCTTAGTTATCTGTTAAAATTATTACGGAATGATTGTCAATTACAATTCTTAACTTTTTAAGATTGTAAAAAAGAGCGGTGAGACTTCTTTTGAAAACAAGTTCTAACCGCCCAATGCTATATTTTTAATGAGCAAATCCATAAAGATTAAAAGCTCCCCAATAGTAGGGATGTGTTGTAGCAGGTTTTGCTATTAAAGACAGTTGAGCATTTTGAATTGACTTTGACATACTTTTACCAGAGTTTAGATTCTGATAAAATGCGATCATTAGTTCAGAAGTTGCTGTATCGCTAACCTGCCATAATGAAGCAATAATATTCGAAGCGCCAGCAAAGAAAAATCCTCTCACAAGGCCAATGACATCATCGTTTTGTTTTATCTTTGCCAATCCGGTTTCACAGGCTGATAGAACAACCAATCTGGTTTCACTGAGGTTTAGATTATAAATTTCAAAGAGTCTGAGTATTCCATCATCTTTTTGATGTTCAGGACTTAAAATAAGGCCTGATAGCAGTGGATATTCTGGTTCAAAAAGACCATGAGTAGCAAAATGAAGAATGGTTTTGTTTTCCATTTCTTTCATAATTCTGCTTCTATTGGATTCTAATCCCAGTACAAATGAACTGTTAGGAATTAACTCCTGAATTTTTCTGACTTCTGTTTCTGTACCAGGAAGCCTTGATGCTATTGGATTATCTGGATTTCCAATTGCAAAGACAGACATTTGAGAAGGCATTTGTTTTTTTAAATTGATGAATTGAATTAAAGAGATATTCGGTAACTGGCAAATGATATGATTTTCAAGTAGAAATTCAGATTGATTATGAAGTGTGGCAAAGGGGAGGTTGTTAAGTTTTCCGGAAGGAATAATAATCAGATTTTTATTCTTGATTTCATTTTCAACAGGCTTTACCAGTAAATTATAGAGAGATTGACTGTTTGTTTTGTATGCAAGTGAATTGTAATCCATAATTTGAGTTCTGTATTGATCAATCAAATTTGAAATTTGAGCATAACTTTCAGCAATGGTTATAAGTGATGTTTTGTCCTTATGGATAATAAAAAGATAACAGTTATTACTGGATACATAGTAGTTCATTATCGTTTCGTCAGATTCAAGAATGTTTTGTATTGATGAAAGTGAAAGGGTGTTAATATCAATTAACTGACTGCTTTTGTCATCTTTCAGTGTATTGACCAGTTCATTATACTTTTGTTGGGTATATTGCAATTCAGTAGCCAATATTTCACTGTTTTTACTGCCACCTTTTATTTTTAATCCACGTTCTAAACCATTACCTGTTTCCAGTTCAATTTGACTTTTATTCGAGATAAATGCATACTGTGCTCCGTTCATGTCTTTCATCTTAGGATTGTTAAGTTTGCTGATTATTTGTGCACCTGCTTCAGATATAAACGCCTGACTTCTTGCTTTTTCACTGACATCAAAGGCATTTTCCAGGTATTTAGGATCATTGGTACGATTATACAGATTTGCACAAATATCAACCTTTAATTTGTAAGCATTGATAAAACTGTTTTTTTCAAATTCTGACTGACTGTCCTGTATAAAGATATAACGATTATTATCCATAAATGTAATAATATCATCGATTTCATCAAGAGATTTCATCATTAAGCCTATATTTTCCTGTTGAGTAGCTTGAAGAAAATGAACTGATGAATAATAAATCATGGATTTACAGAAAATGTCAACATAAATGACATCTTCAATCATTAGATTTTTGTATTCTGATTTTCCTTTATAAGTTTTAATCAGGATGTTTTTGATAACTTTTTCTGTTTCCTGATAATCTTTTTCAGACATCCAGGTCAAAGCAATTTTTAAACGGGTAACAAGGATATTGTAAAGATCATCTTGTTCCTGATAGTATTTAATCAGCTGTTCATAGGATTTTCTTGCCTGACTATAGTTGCCCTGGTTAAAGTTCATTTGAGCCATTTTTTCTTGTATTGCATTTTGAAAATGAACCAATTTATTTTCATTTGCTAAAACATCAGCTTCATTTAAGAATTTTAAAGATTTAATAAGATTCCCTGTTTTAGCATAATAATCGCTCAGTGAAATGGCAACTTGAGTCTTTTCCAAAGGATTTTGAAGGTAGTTTTTCATTCCTTCAATCTGATAAAACAGATTGCCTGCCATAGA
>JAGOCT010000310.1 GCA_017998585.1 Candidatus Cloacimonadota bacterium
GCTCAAGTGCTTCCTGAATATAGCCTGTCAGGTCAGCTTTATCAATGAGCCAGGTAATATCTGAACGAATTTCCGTTTCTGTTACTGACATTTTTTGAGAAAAATCCAGCTCTACGATTTCGTAGATTTCTCTGAAGGCGTTATTTTGATCATATTTATTATGATACAATTGGAAAAGTTTACGTTTAAACTGAACAAGGGACTGGTAATCTTTGCAAAGAGAACAGTTTTTGATGAGTCCCTGAATGACAGATATATCTAAATTATCATTATCTTTATAGTATTGAATCAATTGTTTGGAAATATCAATCCGTACATATTCAGTACATTCTTTGAAAAACCGGTTTTTGGCTTCTGAGAAATTAAATTCATAAACGCCTTTATCTTTGAAGAGCATTTCATTGCTTTGAGCATCTGAGAGAAGATTATAGAGTGTTTTTCTGGAAATTTTGAGTATTTCCATGATTAAATCCATAGTCAGAGGCGTATAGATACAGGATAGTTTTTGAAGATAACGGTAAGAAGTGGCTGAGAGGTGGCTCATTCGGTTGTAAATCGAATGAATAAGCTCTTCAGGAAGCTGGTATTCTTCAAAATTGATATTGAATTCAAGCTTGTCAGTGGTTAGAAACTTCTTCTTTCTAATCAAATCCACCATAATTTCGATGATAAACTTTGGGTTGCCGTTTGACCTTTTCCACAGAGTATCACTAAAATAATCAGGGACATCTGTTTTAAAGATTTCATTGAGATAATGGTGTGTTTCATTCAGGGTCAGGGTTTTTACCAGAATGCGGACAGCATGTTTCAGAGATTTGATTTTGCCTGGGTCATTGATGGCAATGACAATCAAAATGGGTAGTTGTATCACTTCTTCAGATATATAATTTAAAAAGCCGATGGTTTGCTCAGTCAGATACTGTCCCCCTCTGATAACAAAAACCAGAGGTCTTTCTTCAGAGAGATTTTTTAAAAACTGAAGAGAATGCTCATAATCCTGTAGTAGATTTTCTTCTGTTTCATTCAACTTACTGGCTACATTTTCTGAGAGTTCGAGATAACGGCGGAAACGCTCACTCATGCCTGACATTTCAAAGTTCTTTCTTTCATTGTTTAAAGCAGATGAACTGAATTCTTTGATTAAAGCAAAGAAAGGATCACGATTTGTCTGTGAGCAGGTATAATCAAAAATAAAATACTGATTGGTGAGGATATGATATTTAAAAAGAGTCAGCAAATCGCCTTTCCCAAGCCCCTGCCCACCGATTAAGGTAATGATTTTCCCGTTACGGTGAACCATGTTTACCAGATAATCACGTAATTGTTCGGCATAATCTTTACGAACCAGATAAGAACCAAACTGGAAGAAATTGATCGTGGACTGTTTTTGTGAATAGGGATAATTCAAACCAGGTATTTTATTGAGATATTCGATGATTGAGCGACAATTTGAGAAACGGTCTTCCGGCTTTTTTTCGATGAGTTTTAAAATGAACTTTTCTAATTCGATTGGGATATCGGGTATGAAAGTACGGATAAATTTAGGAAAGAAATTCTTGTGATCACCATGAATAATCTCTGCGATCTGGTCTTGTGAAAAGGGAAGTGTTCCTGTCAGAATAAAGTAGAGAGTAACACCCAGCGCATAAAAGTCGCTTTCGGGACTACTGCCTTTCCCTGAGTAGGTCTCAGGTGCTATATAGGGGAGTGTTCCACTGATTTTTTGCTGATTCCGTTCGGTATCAATTTTACTGAAACCATAATCCAGTACTTTCACCTGAATTTTATCGCCAGTTAACTGATACATGATATTTTCCGGTTTAATATCTTTATGGAGGATATTTTGGTTATGAAGTGCATCAAGGGCATAGCATATTTGAGCGATTAAATCATAAAAAACATGACAATTGCTGAGGCTAAAGCGAAAGTTTTTAAGCGTTTTCCCCTGATAATATTCAGCCAGGTAGTAAATATGGGTATCCATATTCCCAAAACTGTATATATGCAAAAGATTGGGATGTCTGAGCTTTGTAATCTGATGCATCGCTTCTGCATTGAGTTCATCATAGACAGAACTGGCTTCCAGCCGATGAAACAGCTTCAGGGAATATATTTTTCCGGTACGGATATCCTGTACCTTATATACATTGGCGTAAAGACCTGAACCCAGATTTTCAATCACTTTATAACGGGAATCAATAATCATAAATCCTCCATTTTTACAATAAAATGTATGAATGAAATATTTGTCAAGACAAAAAGCGATATGATACTGACGTAAGCGTTTTGTTGGGTCAAGCCTTGCGATTGCCCGTTGTGGCACAGGCAATTTTTAAAAACGGTCAGTATGGATTTGCGAAACGGAGCCTGCGAAGTGCCGTAAATCCGAAATAAGCCACACGACAAACCTTCTACATGTATAAAATGGTGCTCACACGGAAGCGCAGAGTAATCGATTCTGCCTGCTGAAAGACGTTTACAATTGCGGATGAACAGCGCTAATATGCGAATTTACTTCATCATCAGCATTTTACGTCTGAATTTCTTTTCTCCTGAACTAAATTGACAGAAATATACACCTGAAGCACAGCGCTTTCCTGCAAAATCTTTGCCGTCCCAGACGATTTTATGTTGACCTTTATTGAGTTTGTTGTTTAGAAGTGTATTGACTTTTTGTCCTTTTGTATTGTAGATATCGAGTTTGACATGAGAGGGATAATCCAGGTTAAAAGAGATACTGGTTTGCGGATTAAATGGATTAGGATAGTTTGATAAATTTAAATGAGCCAGAGGGGTAGTCTCTTCATTTGTAAGTGTCTGAGTCAGTCTGATTGGTCCATAAACAATATCTGTGCCGTAAGGTCGGCATATTTTCAACCAGTAGTAGTCCTGAAGATTTGCATTATTGTTGTTATCTGTGATCATATAGTGATGGGATTCGAAATCATTGAATGCATATACAGGCTGAGTATTGACCAGTATGGCATCGCTAAATTCATTCTCTGCTGTCCGATAAACCAGATATGCAGAGACATTGTATTCTAACGGATTATCCCATTGTAAGATCGGAGGTGTCTGATTTGAATACTCTCCTCTGAACTGACTGATCTGTACTTCAGGATTATATGTTTGCCATTTCAAAGAAACATAGCCTTCATTCAGGTAATGCGATAACTGCCAGATATTCTCAAAATCCCAGTTTTGATATGTACTTGCAATTTGTAACTCTTCACTGCTTTTTCCTTCAGCGCCAATCCCATGAATCTGATTGGTTTTTTGAATGTCAAAATAATTGTGGACATACACCGCTGAATCATTTTGAGTTGCGACAAAGCCCATATTATCCAGAGCTGTCGTCTCCAGATAATTGATTTTACTCAGAGACAGACAATGCTTAATAGTTGCAGAATTATTGGCGCAATATGCAGCGACGATATCTACATCGCGATCGACAGAGTCATAAACAATACTCGAATTACTATAACAATTTTCTA
>JAGOCT010000311.1 GCA_017998585.1 Candidatus Cloacimonadota bacterium
ATTACACTTGATACATTCATTTTAGAAAATTTCGGGGTATGCTAAAATTCATAAAAAACTACTTGACATTTGTCTTGAAAAGCTTAGATTAGAATTATGAAAGTATTAAGATGGATATTGATAAATTTACTCATTATCGTATCAGGATGTGATGTGTTTAGTCCAAGAGATGCTGAAAATCCTGAACAGCCAGCGGCATGGCATACTTTTCAGGTAACTCCTGCAAAAACTTTGGAGAATCTGGTATATGCTTACAATTACCGTGAGAATGTGTATAATTATACTAACCTTTTTTTTGATACGTTCTATTTCTATTTTGATAATCAGGATGCTTCGGATTTCTCAATTCCTTCTTATTGGACAAAAAGTAGTGAAATTGATATGTTGATGAATACATGGCAACGGATTAACCCAGGTTCTTCAATGGAACTGACATTGACTCCAATCCCTTCACAAGGTGATAATATTCAAACAAATCGTGCCTGGTTTTTTCGTACCTATCAGTTGACAATCGCTCATTCATTAACAGATATCCCCACTTTGTTTACAGGAAAATTTCAGATTTATATGGAAAAAGATAATAATGGATTTTGGAAAATAAAAGAATGGTATGATTACCGGTTAACTTCCAGTTGGACATGGGGAAGGATGAAAAATGAATTTTCTTTATAAGTATCGCATACTTTTGATTGTTTTTCTGAGTCTTTTCATTTTTTCCTGTGAAAATCCATTTAATCCGGGTATCACTATCAAACCAAACGATCCAATTACAAATGGTTATCCGCCAAATTCGCCAGACAATGTGCTTAGGAATTTATCTCTGGCTTATAATCAAAAAGATATTGATTTATACAAATCCTGTTTATCTAAATCATTTCGATTTCAGATTATTGGATCTGATGTTCAAACAATTGGTGTGGATTGGTGGGGATTTGAACAAGAAGTAGAATATCATACGAATTTGTTTTCAAAAGGGTCCAGTAATGGCCTATTCAATTCGCCGGACAATATCTTGTTAAATTTGGAAATTCCACCTCAAACTACATGGATTAACGATAATCAGATAGGTCATGAAAATTGGATTATCATTTCTTGTCCTTTCTTTTTACATTTGTATTATAACGATACTACAGATATTTCTGCAACTGGATATGCCCGTTTTTATTTGAAACAGGAAGATGGGCGCTGGGTGATTGCCATTTGGGTAGATGAATCGATTGTATAGTTTTATCGGACGTCATTTCGTACTTCAATTAATGAAATATATGGACTAAATCAAAAACAGAAAGAATTATGTATAGAATTTTAGCAATAGACTATGGACAAAAAAATATTGGATTAGCATTAAGTGATCCAATGAGATTGTTTTCAAAACCTTTTAAAACAATTAATAACAATGGGATTGAATTCATTATTACAGAACTTTGCGAGATCATCAGATCTCAAAGTGTTGGAAAGATTGTGTTGGGCTTACCGTTGAGTGTTGCGGGCTTGGATACTCAGAAAACAAATGAAGTAAGAGAATTTTATGAAGCTTTGGCTAAACGTGTAGATGTCCCCGTTATTTTATGGGATGAACGTTATACAACGGCTGACGCTAAAGAAATTCTGATCAAGAAGGGACTGAGTATCAGAGATAGTAAGAAGGTAATTGATCAAACGGCTGCTGCACTGATTTTAAAAAGTTATTTAGAAGGAAACAAAGATGCGTAAAACCATTTATATTACAATGTTTGTTGTTTTAGGTATTATGATGGCGATAATAAGTAATATATTAACTTCTCCTTTGAATATTAATCAAAAAATCATAGATATTAATGAAGGACAGTCTGCACGTTCTATCGCCAAAGTGTTGTATAAAGAAGGGGTCATTCGTTCTGAAAGTGCATTTTATATTTTGGTCAGACTGACTAACAATGATAAAAAACTAAAACAAGGTGCTTATCTTTTTAATGGTAAAATGAATATGCTCAGTGCGATGCAAAAAATAATCAGTGGAGAAATACTTGTCCAAAGAGTAACTATACCTGAAGGCTTGTCTCTTTACAAAACGATACGGATACTTAGTGACAAAGGGATTGGTAATTATGACCGATTTCTGGAGTTGGCTGAGGATAATCAGTTTATTAAGAGTGTCAGTGGTTTTGAGATAGAAACACTTGAGGGTTTTTTATATCCAGACACATACGCCTTTAATAAAAATAATAGCGAAGAAATTATTCTGGAAAAAATGGTTCAGAATTTATTTAACAGACTTCGTAAAAATCAGATCAATTTTGATGATAAAAAGGAGTTTTACAGAATTTTGAAGCTGGCATCCATTGTTGAAAAAGAAGCTGTATTTCCAGAAGAAAAACCCCTGATTGCCAGTGTTTATCAAAACCGATTGAACAATAATATGCTACTTCAGGCTGATCCTACTTCAACCTATCATTTGGAAGCAGACGGTGTTCATAAAAGTAAACTATATTATAAAGATGTGAGAAAAAACACACTTCATAACACTTATACTAACCCAGGATTACCCCCAACACCTATATGTTCGCCTTCAATCAGTGCTATTCAAGCAAGTATTCGACCTGCAAATACCAATTATCTGTTTTTCTTTGCAACCCCTGAAAAAAGACATATTTTTACAACCTCTTATGCTGAACATTTAAAAAAACAGAAACAGATGAAAAGCTGATATGAAATTGCTTATTTTAAGACACGGTGAAGCTGAACATTTACTTGAAAACTGGAATAAAAAAATTAGTTATCAAGCTTTTGTGGATAATATCTATCGATGGGAAGATGTGCATTTAACTGAAAAAGGGATCCGGCAGTGTAAAAAAGTTGCAGAAAAGCTGATTGGTCAATATGATGTGATATTCTCAAGTCCTTTAGAAAGAACCAAAGAAACAACTCATTATGTGAACATATCAAACAGAACTGTTCATTTTGAAGAAGAACTAAAGGAAATATTAATTACTCCTCCGCAATTTTTGAAACACTTTATGTTTTCAATTAATGTTTGGATATTTTTTTGTATTTTAAAATCATTGTGTGACGGATCAGCATTTTCTATAATCAGACAGATAAAGGAACTTTATCATCTTTTTTATATGTCTGGAGAAAAAAATATACTAATTGTTTCTCATTCTGCAAGGATTCATGCCTTGTTGTTATATGCTGTGTTAAGCAGTCTTTGGAAAGTGAAGAAAAAGGATATTAGTCCTTGTGGGCTTTCAATTGTGGAGTTTTCACTTGAGATAGAACCGCTTAAGCAGAAAAAAACGATTATGAATGATTTATAAAGGTTTTAAATCGCTTAAAAATCGAAGATACTTACCTGTCATTTATTCTTTTTAAGATTCACTTGACTTTAAAGCTCACTTACAAGAAATTAGTCAAAATGAGAGATAAGAGGTGGCAGATGAAAAAGAAGATACCTTATGGCATTAGCAATTTTCAGAGATTGATTGATGAAGATTACTACTATGTTG
>JAGOCT010000312.1 GCA_017998585.1 Candidatus Cloacimonadota bacterium
GTATCATACGGTTTGCCGGAGTGCCTCCAATGCTTTCCTCCCTGATGATCTGCTGAAGGTCATGAGTGATCTCATACAATTTATCGGAAGATCCAAACGGCAGATGGGGACCGTAAGTTATCACCCATAGTCTGTCAGCCCATGGGACAACCGCCCCGGTACCACATTCATTTTCGTTGTTACAGTATGCCAGGTGAGGATAGATACCGCTGAAAGATCTGTAGTGAAAGTTTTTATTCCGTCTGGAACAGCCGGCATTTAAAAAGCACATGAACAATATAAAGAATGTTATATGCCTTATACAGAATATTTCCCGCTTTTTCATGAAGATTGGTTTTAAACTCAAAAGTCTTGATCTCTGTATATTGTTATTGACAAACTTAGCATTTTCAAAATATTTCTGAAAAAAATTAAAACCCTGCGAGGCCAATGAATTAAAGGATGGCCTGAAAGAATTTCCCTTATTTGTAACAGATAAAAGTTTCTGCCATAAACGGGGCAGAAATAAAACTTGATCTCTTCAGGAAAATAGACAATTTAAATGAAACGGAACCCGAAAAACTCCGTAAAAAAATTTTAGTTCTGTTAAATGCTGTTCATCCTTAAAATCTTTACAGTGAAGATTAAGCTGATATTGAAGCAGCTCCTGACTTGTCCACTTTAGTGCGACAGATTTAAACACCTGATGTATTCCTTAGTTTTGTCGCCGTATACTGTTCTTATTCTTGCCTCTTTATTGGTTATTTTGTTGAGCATTCGAGCATCGGTCACCTTTTTGCATTCGGCAATAAATTTTCTTATTGAGTCTCCCGTGGTCAGTTCAATATGCTTTGAGACAGTCAGAGCCATGAAACAGATTAAAATATGAAGTTGGATTGGTTCTTCTTTGAAGTGAAAGATCGGCCTAGTCTGTAAATCGTGTTTAGATATCCGGAAGGCTTGTTCGATCCTGTAAAGCTCGTGATAGCGCTGGATGATAGTTTGATTGTTCGCGATGGTTTCTTCCAGATTGGTGTAATACCCTTTTATCCCCAGCAGTTTCTGTGACTTTTCAATCAATGCATGGTTGAGAACTACTTTCTCAGAAGTGATTTTGATAAACTTGGTTTTTTTGATTTTTGAAGGAGACTCGATAATGGATCTGGCCTTGTCAATCTGCTTTTCCATTTCATGTTTATCTTTTCGATAACGTGTCGTGGAGTAATCACAAATCAAATATCCGTGATCTGTTTTTATCCTAATCGTTTTTCCATCCTCCCTGACGATACTTCTATCGATCTGTTTGATGAGTTCGCCAGGGAGGTTACCCAGTCTTGCTCCAACAATGTAATTGATGTTGCTTCTCAAAAGTTCCTGCATGTTGGAGATGCTGATCATTGCCGCATCGGCAACCACAGTAAACTCTTTAACAGCATGCTTCTCAATAAAGCCATTCACTACTGGCAATATCGTATGCCCCTCAAAAACATTCCCGGGAAAGATGCTATATGCTATCGGAAAACCCTCCTTTGTCACCAGAAGGGCCACCAGGATTTGTGGCTGCTGAGATTTGTTGTCTTTGGAAAAACCATTCTTTCGAAGATCGTCTTCTGCAAATGTTTCAAAGTATAGTGTGGTTACATCATAGAACAACAAATCAAAGTTGAAGGCGTAGTGCTTCATAGCAAAATTCACCACGATATCCTCAATATTTCCCTTCAATTTAAGCCATTGAGGGGCTGACTTGTAGTAGCTTTGCCTTCTGTGTCTTATTCCAAAGTAAGATTCTAAAAGATCTATCGACCGTAGCTTTGAAGATGGTTCTACAATCCTGATGGTGATCAAATCAAGGAGCAACTGTTTTTTGATTTTATCTAAGCCAATCTGAGAGATCACCTCGCTGATCGCCTCATACAGAAAGGTAGAATATACTCCCAAAAACTCACACTTGTCCAGGTATAGCAAATTGTCAAGCTTGACATCTTCAAATAATGGGATATCTGCAGAAGTATTCTTAATCAAATCCTGGGCAACCAATATCAGGGACTCTAATTCCTGATTGTTCCTTGCCGAACCAATATGCTTAAATATAACTCTTCTACGGTTCCTGTAATAAACCACCTGAACTGCACTGGCCCCCGAAGCTGTCTTTACTACCCTTGTTCTTAGCATAAATTTGCCTTAGTGCGACAAATTTACGACTTCCTCAATGTATATGACTGAACTACAAGATCAATATTTTTTCTATAGGAAGGGGGGGACAAGTCAGGAAGAATTTCCCTTATTTGTAACAGATAAAAGTTTCTGCCATAAACGGGGCAGAAATAAAACTTGATCTCTTCAGGAAAATAGACAATTTAAATGAAACGGAACCCGAAAAACTCCGTAAAAAATTTTTAGTTCTGTTAAATGCTGTTCATCCTTAAAATCTTTACAGTGAAGATTAAGCTGATATTGAAGCAGCTCTTTAAAACTGACAAAATTACACTCTCTAAGAATTACTGGGATTTGATGGAAAAAGTCGGAATTTTTATTAATCCTTCTCTATCTGATAATCTATCATGATATTCCAATAGTGAACGTAATGCTTTAAAATACTGCCCTTTATCTAACTGATAAGAAAATCCCGGCATCCTGAATTCAAATACAGCCATTTAGCAGACTTTCTACTGCAATTCTTTATTCAGTTTAAAAAGGTTTTTACATGAGACTTTACCTTTACAGGTATGATGATGCCATATGCCATTAACATTTCAATCAGGCTTAACAGTATAAATATTTGTAACTTACTAAATTTAATATTTTAGTTCCTTCCTTGAGATGATTTAATGAAACTGGAAATTTTTTTTATCAACTTAACTCAATTTTATCAATTTTTACTGGTAAAAGTATCAATAACAGGATTTTTGACTGGGGCGCTGGTATTTCAGTTAAATATAATCAAGGTATAAAATGAATACATAAATAAAGGAATGGATTTTAAGGGAAGCTTAATTTCTAACGCAACGCACAGAAAAACCAGTCCTTTTATTACCAGCATATCTGCCAATTTTACTGTCGAAACAACTCAATACTCTGTACCAGGCATCATTAGAAAGATTTCCTGTTGAACTCCACCAATAGCCATAATCTCCGCAATTGTTGAATGAACCATCACTGGAATAACGATATCCACCGGGAAGTCCATTAAAGCCGCTATCATTTGTGCCATTGCCGTCATTTTGCCATCCATTCGGACTTTTTATCTTTGTTCCAATATCATTTGCCCCTAAATATTTCTCCAGTTCGTTCCATTCGATATCACTTGGCACATGCCAACCTTCTGGAGAAAGGCCCCTGGGGTCAATCACTGCATACCAATTATAAATTTTACCGTACCTTTTCCCGTATTCCGTGTCCGAGGTATAATAGCACCATGCTGGGAGCTTTTTAGCTCCGGCATTTATTCATTCTTCTTCAGTCCGGGCTTCCAGTATGGACTTTCCATCTCGGAAATTATTC
>JAGOCT010000313.1 GCA_017998585.1 Candidatus Cloacimonadota bacterium
ATTTTTAATCTCAGTTGCCAGTTTTGGATCTTTAGAAGAGATCGCTTCGAGAATAGAACGTTCAACAGTAGATCCAACCAGATTGATAATTTCTGCTGCAGAGCGTACTCCACCAAATTGACTGCCCTGTTGAGAGAAGTCAATACGTTCTTCGAGGATTTGCTCTACAGTATTAATCATTTCCTGAGATACTCTTTCCATTGCAGCAAAACGTATGATGACATCATTTCTAAGGTCTTCAGGTAATTCAGCTAAGACATTTGCAGCCTGAATTGGTTCAAGTTGGGTTAAGACAAGTGCAATTGTCTGAGGATGTTCTTTCTGAATAAAGGTCAGAAGCTGGGTTGAGTCCACTTGTTTCAGGACATTGAAACCTTTAACCTGGAGAAGTCGCTGGATTTTTTTAATAATCTCCATTGCTCTGACATCTCCTAAGGCATTTTGTAGCAATTCTTTAGCATATTCTATTCCGCCCAGTGAAATATACTCCTGAGCTTTAATCATTTCATAAAATTCTTCAAACACAGCTTCAGAAATTTTAGGCTCGACTGCACTCACTGATGCAATTTTTGCTGTAATCATTTCTACATCGGTATCAGACAACATTTTAAAGACATTTGATGAGGCTTCTTTGCCTAAACCAATCATTAAAATAGCAGCTTTTGTCGGTCCATTCATGCCTTTGATCAAATCTTGATACATTGCTATTGTTTCAGGGTCAAAATGGAAATCAAAATTCATTTTATCCTCTTATATCTTAAATAAATAGTAGATGTCATTTCTTTTCCTTATTTTGAAGATTTGCCAATGGATTATTTTCAATCAACCAGCTTTTTATCAGACGAACTGCCACTTCAGGATTTTCAATGATAAACTTTTGAATCGCTTCTTGTAAAAGAATCGCTTCAGTTTGCTCTATTTCAATATCTTTCATAGGTTTATATGTATATGATATCTTGCCTTCACCCATTGGCATTCCTTCTTCTCCTTCATGATAAAAACCTTCCCCAACACCAGTGCCTTCAGCAAAAGCGGGGCGTAATTCTTCTTCTTTTTCAAGCTCAGGTTCTGGAATAGCAAATATTTTTTTGAACTGGGAAATTAGTATAAAAATTAGAACTATTAGAATAACTACAACAAAAGCTTTTTCTGCAATATCTATCAGTTTTTGAGTTCTGACTTCTTTTTCCTGTTCTGTTTTGATTAATTCAACTTCAGTATTGTCAAACAAGAAGGAGTTTACGACTAACTGGTCTCCTCTGTTTGTATCAAAACCAACTGTATTTTGTACTAACTGTTGAATACCCTGAATTTCTTCAGGAGTTCTTTCAATGTATTCTTTAATTGTCTTTCCTTCTTTTTCTTCGAGTTTTGTTTTATAATTTAAATTAACAGCAACAGTCAAACGTTTAACACTACCTGTTTGATTAATAATCTTTTGCATAGTTGAGTTTATCTCGTAGTTTGTTATCTGATGTTCGTTTACGTTAGATATACTGTCTTTAACATTAGTCATGTTATTTGACTCTAATTCTTCTGAACGAACAACCTGGCCTTCCGGATCGTATTTTTCGATTGTTGTTTCTACCTGATCGAAGTTCAATTCCGCAGTAACTCTAACCACAGAGTTGTTAGGCCCAAGAATTTGATCAAGCATAGACTGAACTTTTAAAGATACTTTGTTTTCATATTCAGATTGTATTTTTAGTTGTTTACTGGATAATCCAGTGATACCATCATCAAAAGATTCAGTCAGAATTTTCCCATTTTGGTCGACAATAGTAACTTTTGAGGGTTCAAGACCTTCGATTGCTGAGGCTATCAGATTTGTAATTCCTGTTATCTGTTTTTCAGAAAGGCTTTGTTTTGTATTGATCATTACCGATGCAGAAGGGGGTTGCTGGTCTTCTTTAAAAATCTTTTCTTCTGGGAAAACAAGGTGAACCCTGACATACTCAATCCCGCTGATTGACATGATAGTTCTCTGAAGTTCTCCTTCCATTGCTCTTCTAAAATTGACCATTTGCTGGAATTCGGTTGTTCCTAGTTGTGTTTTATCAAATATCTCAAATCCAATACCCTGATTTTTTAATCCAATACTTTCGGACGCAAGACTGATACGAGTTGCCGGCACCTGATCTGCAGGTACATAGATAGAGGTTCCATTATCTTGAATCTTATATGGAATTTTTTGTTCATCCAGTTTTGTAATAATCGTTTGAGCGTCTTGTGGCGTTAATTTGCCAAAAAGAAGACTATATTCAACCTTTGTGCTCCAGGTAATTAACCAAATTATAACTGTCATTGTTAAAGCAATCAGAACAGCGAGTAGAACTCTCTGTCTTAATTCCATCCTTAAATAAACATCTCTCAGTTTACTGGATACATGATTTATTCGATCTTTCATATTTCTCCTGATTTATAATACTAGCTGTTATTGCAAACGCTAGGATTTGTTCAGAAATTACATAGGTGTTTTCATCACTTCTCGATATGCTTCAAGCATTTTATTCCTGATTTCCATAACCATTTCAAAGCTCATGCTTGCTTTTTCAACAGCTGTCATCACTTCATGGGCATCGATTTCTTCGCCTGCAATAATCTTTTGAATATCTTTATCAGCTTCAACCTGCATATCATTCGCATCTTTAATGTATTTCTTAAGAGTATCACTAAAGGATACTTCCTCCTGGTTAGGTTTATGTTGAGGTTTTACGATTGTATTCTCAATATCTCTTATCTGATTGATTGCAGATAATCTTGGATCAGACATAATACCTCCTATAGTTTGATATCAATCTGACTGCCTTTTAACAGTTCAGTTGATTTTAGACTATTATAATAAGGAATAGTTTGTTTGTCAACTGATAAATCACCAAAAACCTCTTTTAATACTTTTTTTTCATCGTTACTAAGAAAATCTTTGAGCTCTGAGCTACTAATATCACGAATTTCAAGGATTTGAGTATTTGGTTGATTTTCAGGAATAACCTGTTGTTTTGTAGGATTGTTACTTTTATATAATTCAGTATATTTTTGATAAATATTGGATGTATTACTCAGATGTGATTGAACATTACTGATTGCCATTTTTACCTCTTTTCTTGCCTGTTAAATCAGAAGTAATGCATTTTATATTTTAAGTGCATTACGAATCATATCTTTTGAACTGTTTAACGCTGTGACGTTTGCTTCATAAGACCTGGAAGCAGAAATCATCTCTACCATTTCCTGAACAATGTTGACATTTGGCATGGCAACATAACCTTTTTCATTTGCATCAGGATGTGCAGGGTCATAAATCATTTTAAATGCAGAAGGATCTTTGGCTATTTCAGCGATATGTACACCAATACGTGGCTCTTCATCTATATAATTAAATTTTTTATCAGTCATATGAACTGAATTTGTCTCGGTCATATCGATACGGTTGGGTTTGAAATAATCACTAAATTTTCTTTCTTTATCACCCGCTTCAA
>JAGOCT010000314.1 GCA_017998585.1 Candidatus Cloacimonadota bacterium
CATTCCTCCTCTTGAAATTGAAATCAATGGCCGTATCGATGGTATTCTAACTGAAAACGACACAATAACGCTTGAGGAAATCAAAACACTCAGTAGTATTACGAAAAATGACCCTGAGTTTGAGATTATATTCTTTCAGTGTCTGGTTGAATATCAGGATGCTTTACCGCTTATGCAAGGCAAAAACCCCATGCATTGGGCACAGGCACTTATTTATGCCTATATCTGGTGTAAACAAAATAATCTGTTCTATATACGTGTTCAGCTAACTTATTATGTAAATGAGAAAGGTAAAGAGTACCACTTCCCTGCTGATTTCTCAATGGTTTGGCTGGAAACCTTCTTTCTGGATACAATAGATAAATGGCTGAGTTGGGCACTTAAAATCAGTGAATGGAAAACCCTGAGAGACAATAGTCTAAATTCACTGACCTTCCCTTTTGAGTTTAGGCAGGAACAGAGAAAAATGGCAATAGCTGTTTACAAAGCCATAGAAAATAAAGAAATCCTTTTCTCGAGAGCACCCACAGGAACGGGCAAAACGCTGGCAAGTCTCTTTCCTGCAGTCAAAACACTGGCTGAAAAAAAGATTGATAAAATATTCTATCTGACTGCAAAAACAGTAGGCAGAACTGTCGCCCTGAATACCATGCGTCTGCTCAGCAAAAACGGTGCTAAACTAAAATATCTGATTCTGACAGCTAAAGAAAAAGTTTGTTATCAGGAATTTCCTCTGTGTGAAGCTGACTATTGTATTTATGCCTTTGAGTTTTATGAAAAAGCCCGGGCAGCTTTGCCTGAGATTTTCATGTATGATGAATGGAATTCTGAACTGATCCAGGAATATTCACTTAAATATGAAATCTGCCCTTTTGAACTATCTCTATTGCTTGCAATTTATGCAGATGTGGTGATTTGTGATTATAACTATGTCTTTGACCCGAGAGTAATGATTAAACGTTTTTTTGAAGAAGTGACAGAAAAATACTGCTTTCTGGTAGATGAAGCCCATAACTTGCCAGACCGTTCAAGAGAGATGTATTCAGGCAATCTGACTCTTGAAATCCTGAATCTGCCAGTTCCGTTCTTTAAAGGAAACATCTCTGTACTTGCCAGGAAAATAACTTCATTCAGGGATCATTTTTTAGAGATTGCCAATCAGTATCAGCAAAAGGAAATTCTGCTGGAAAAACTACCCACATCGATCATTGAAGGTATCAAGGACATTATGCAGATGCTAGAGTTTTGGATTCCATTTCAAAAGCCTTCCAAGATGAAGTTTATTGTAACCAAGTACTATTTTCAGCTATATTTCTATCTGATGATCTATGAATATTATGGAGATAATTATAAAACACTGATTTTAAAGAGTAATCAGGAGATCACTTTAAAGTTATTCTGCATGAATGCCTCTGATTACCTAAAAGAGTGTTTTCAAAAATCTGTTGCTTCAGCAGTATTTTCTGCAACGTTGATACCCCTTGATTTTTTTGAAGAAATGATTTCATGTCAAAATCCAAGAAATAAACACATTATGTTAAAAACTCCATTTGATCATAAGAAGTGTGCAGGCGCTATTTATACAGCCATCTCAACTGAATATCAGTTCAGAGAAGAATCTTATCAGAAGATAGCAGATTTGATCGTGGCAGTCTGCCTTCTGAAAAGAGGTAACTATATCGTTTATTTCCCTTCATTTGACTATCTGAACCAAGTTATCAGAAGAATGGATATCAAAGGAAAAGAAATTCGAATCATTACTCAGGAGCGAACCATGAACGAATCGGAACGTTCAGAATTTATTCAATATTTTAAAGAAGAGAATCCTTTCACTTTAATTGCTTTAGCTGTAACTGGAGGCATTTTTGGAGAAGGAATAGACCTAAGTGGAGACAAACTGATCGGTACTATAATCATCGGAGTTGGTCTTTCTTATATGAATCTTCAAAAGGAACTGATTAAAAGTTATTTCCGCCTTCAGGGAAAAAGTGGTTATAATTATGCTTACCGGTATCCGGCTTTTAATAAAGTGATGCAGGCAGGAGGAAGAGTCATTCGTAGTGAAAATGACAAAGGGATTATCATTTTAGTTGATCACAGATTTATGGATAAGCAATATAAACGGATTTTTCCAGGAGAATGGCAGCACTTTCATCATTACTCAACCTCTTCTAAATTATTGAGTTACATCGACAGATTCTGGAATTATAAAAAAAGTTAAAATTTTCCTTGATTAAAAAAGCGATTTCTTGTATAAGAGTAAAAAATACAGAAGTTCATAATATGGGGAGAACATGAATCAAAAGCAAATGAGTTTAAATGAGTTAAAGCAAGCCATTCATAACTCAGAATTAGCATCGATTAAAACTGTATTGCTGGAGTTAATCAGACTGATTAATGATCCTTCTTCGTCAGCAAAACAACTAAAAGATATTGTAGAAATTGATCCCCCATTGTCAACCAGAATACTAAAGCTTGCCAATTCAGCCTATTATGGCATGGCAAGACGGATTACTGATATTCAGGAAGCGATAATCTGGATTGGATTTGATACAGTTAAGCATATTGCCCTAAGTATGAAGGCGTTAGAACTTTTTATGGGTAATGAACTGGATATTTTTTTCAGCAGGAGCAATTTATGGAAATTCAGTGTTGCCTCTGCACTTGCTGGAAAATTAATATACCGTCGTGAGTTTAAAGAATTAGGGAATGATATTTATGCATTAGCTTTACTTCATAATATCGGACTTATTATGTTGGAACAATTTCAACCTGAAATCTTTAAAAAAAATCTGATGAACTTCAAATCAGGGACTAAGAATCTGAATGAGGTGGAACAGAATGCACTTGGTTTTGATCATGCGCTTCTGGCTTCTGAAGTAATGAGAGAATGGGATTTTAATGAAAAACTGTATCTTCCCGTCAGATTTCACCATCAGCCCCTGCTTGCCCCTCGCCATGTACGCAAGGAAGCGACAGTATTATATTTGATCGATCAGTTATGCACACAGAAAGAATATGGATTTTCTGATTTGGCTAATACCAACCAGTTCACTTACAAATCATCTCTGAAACTATATGATTTGGAAGAATTAGCATTAGAAAGTATAATGGAATCCGTTCATGAAGACTTGAACAGAATGGAACAGCTGGGTTGGTTTTAGAGCATCTCTTTAATAAGCAGTAGTTTATTAAAAATAATGGAGACGGAGCGGGAATGATTAACCATAAATCAAATGAATTATACCTGATTGAACAGGAAAATGACATATTAAAAACTAAACTCAGACAGCTTCAAAATGAGCTTAAAATGACTCAGCTTGAGTTTAATGAAACAAATCAAAAATATCTGGAGATTGTTAATCAACTTGAACAAAAAGTGATTGAGAAAAATGAGCAGTTATATCATTCTCAAGAGTTAATAAAACAAAAAAATGATGAACTTCAAATGATGCTGGATTATGCGCCTGCTCTAACAT
>JAGOCT010000315.1 GCA_017998585.1 Candidatus Cloacimonadota bacterium
GTATATATATATATATATATAGTTACACTTTTTCTCCAAAACCTGTTTTGGTTTTTCTTTTCAGAATACTTCATCTCTGTTTTTTCCTTTAGTTCAATCTATTTATCAATCATTTCTATTATCACGCCAAAATATACAGGCCTTTAAAATCTTGTCAATATTTTTTTTCTATTATTAATGCTTTTCCACCAAGAGACTGTTTAAAAAAGACAGACTATCATCTGACTGTTTTTTCCCTTATTCGTTAAAAATGAAACGAAGTGAAATATTGTAAATCCATTTTCCGTACGACAAGCATCTTGCTTATAGCTTTTCTGAAAGCAGGAAGCTCGCAAACGATTTCTGATTTGCGCCTTATAAAAATCAGTCTAATCGTAAAGATACCCGGTTGGAAGCGAACAGCCGTTTGTTTGAGCAGATGGATTTTCCTTCTTGCGATTCTACACCAGATGCGAAGTGATACATTATCATCAGAATCAACTCCGACGGGGGTGAAATGATTGTAGAACCGGTGCAAAAACAAGAATTCCGGAGGAATGACCGATTGTTAACCAGTAGAGGAAACCACTGGTTAACAGTAAACATAAAATTAAAAAGGATTACAATTACAACGATATCAATTCCAGAACTAATCTTAAGAAAAATGATTTTAGTCCACTATGTTACTGCAGTTTTTCTTGATATGCCTGCTAAATGTCTATTCAGTTAAACAGTTCATTTTAAAATTGATACCCCCGCATATAAACGAGGGTATCATTTACGATAAACTCACATAATGAGATTACAAAATACTTTTTAATAATTCCCTGTTAACATATCATAAGTAATGTTAAAATTAGGAATCACTTCTCTTGATTTTGCCAGTCCACTGATCTCAAAACGATAATACGTATTGGCTGCAAGATTATAGTTTGAATTAAATGTTACTCTTACTTTTTTAGGATTCAGCCAGCTTATTGAATAGTTAGAAGAATCTATCAGTGCTGATCCGTTATACAATAATCTCAGCTTGAAGGAATTCGCATTGATTTCCTTATTAAAAGTAAATTCAATATGGCTACCTGGTATATATTCTTCTGCGGTATGAGAGAGAATTAAAACATCTTCAGGATTTACATTCAGGATAATACTAGGTGCCTGAACAGATTGATTATAGATAGGCATTACATTCCTGACAGTAGAACTGGAATACAGATAATCACCAATCAGAGTATTTCCCTGAGTATAAATCTCAATGGTGCCATCTAATGCAGGTAGATTGTTAAATTGGTATTTTCCCGTATTATCGGTAGTCGCTTCATAAAAATAAGGAACAAATCCCATATTGCTTACACGTGCGATGACTTTCATATTTGGGACAATACTGATTTCACTGGTACTGGTCTGAGCACCGATATAACCAAAAATGGCCGCATTTGCCTGATAGAGCGCTTTATCCAAAACCATGCTGTAATTAAAATCTTCATCAGTCGGCACGTCATCAATACCAATTGCACTCAAATCAGGGATTATAATACTCTGGGTCTGTATTGTAAATCCATTGGGTCCTTTAAATGTAAGTTCGTATGAACCTGAATTCAAATTTGAAATTGCATAGTAACCATGACTGTTTGATCTGGTTGAGTAATATTTCCCTTTTGAAACCCAAGAGATTTCTACATCTCCAAGTACCTGTGAAGTATTGGCATTTTTGACAATACCATGGACAAAACCAACCACTCTTCCATTGTTCTGGTGGTTTTCTTCAGATACAATTTTTTCTGTACATGCAGTAAAAACCAGCAAAAGACAGAAAATTAACCCATACAATACGGTTCGTTTCATATCGAATCCTCCTTTTTTTATGTGATTATTGATTTAATTTCTGTAAAACCCAGCTCATATTTGTGCCAAGCGTTTGCATCGTTTTGATTCCTTCAGTATCATTTTCACAATCTCCGGCAGCTCCGCCGATTCCGATATTCCAGTAGGAAGAACCAACAATCAGCATTTGTGAAATCAGAAAAAAGTGATTAATGGAATCAAAGGAATGAATTGCTCCACCCCTTCTGACTGCGACAATTCCCGCCCCAGGTTTTCTTGCCAATATATTGTTGTTTGCTCTGGTAAGTGAGCCTGCTCTTTCTATAAACGCTTTGGTATTTGCCGTAATATCTGCAAAATATACTGGAGATGCGATCAATATTCCATCCGCTTCTGCACATTTTTGAAAAATCTCATTTAAACTGTCAGATTGAATCACACATTTCATATCTTTGTTTTCATAGCACTTCCGGCAACCAATACAACCTTTGAAATTTTCATTTCCTATAGTATATATTTCTGTTTCAATTCCATTTTTTTCTAATTCTTCAAACACTTTTTTGATTAGAAAACTGGTATTTCCATCTTTTCTTGGACTCCCATTTATTGCAAAAACTTTCATTTTTTACTCATCCTTTCCTTATTCTTCCCTTATCCTTTCCTTATCACTTTGTTTATTTATGTATATTAAAATATAAATGGTTCAACAGTTCAATTTATTCTTTTCGAAAATGATTAGAAATAATCTGATACTCATCCAGAAAATATGACATCTGATTATCAATCAAATGTCTTATTTTGGGACTTAAATGGGTATGCCCTACTACAAAATTCCCGATAAGCATCTCTGCAAAATCTGTTTTAATCGTTATTTTTTCTTCCGTAAAATGAATCTTTACTTTCTCAAACACATCCCGTTCAGCCAATTTTCCATTTAAAGAGTAGTATGCCCATTCCCAGAGTCTGTCTGCTGTTTTTCTGCTAAAAATACAAGCGGTCATATTCCAGTGATTTTTTTTGTACATGCCATAAATCCATCCTTTTTCCAGCTGATCCTGTAAAATTTCATGAATAGTCTCATCCTCATCATAATACTTGTAATACAATTCTTCCATATTATCCTTATTTTGACCAAACATAGAAGGATGAGACCAGATGGTTTTAAAGGGATCTGTTTCAATTCCGATAAATTTACCGGAAGGACTAATCCAGTAACCGATATACTCTTTATCAGAGTCAATTGAGGCAAAACGAATCTGTGCTTTCATAACTTATTTCCCAAAAGGGAAGAGACGTGCTTAGACGTCTCCTAAATTTTATACTCCAGCAGTTTCTTAATGCTTAAAGCACATAACTGATCTGCCTGTTCTTGGGTTTTAGCTTCAACATATACTCTGATAATGGGTTCAGTTCCTGATTTTCGAATGTGAACCCATTGATTTTCAAAAATAATTTTAATACCATCAGTATAATCAATTTTGGCATCTGGATAAATCTTATCTGCACGACTCATCATCTCATCCAGCTCCTCTGGCTGAACATCCAGTTTTTCTTTTGCAAAGAAATAGTGAGGAATATCCATTACCAGTTCTGAAAGCGGTTTAAATTCTTCAGCCATATATGCCAGAACAAGAGCCATCCCTGCCATGGCATCACGGGTATAGTGAACAT
>JAGOCT010000316.1 GCA_017998585.1 Candidatus Cloacimonadota bacterium
ATGTAAAAGTATCCCTGAAACAAAAAGGCGACACTAAATATTGCCAACAAAATAAATTTCTAACAAGAGAAGCCATTTTATTGATAGTTTTGGATTTATATAATAGTAATAATAGTATTTTTGAGCGTTTGCAAAAAGAAAAAATAATTGATAAATTATTATCTATAAAAGAAGCAGAGACTGAACAAATTACGATAAAATATAGTTTAGGAAAATGCAGTGTAGAAGAACCTGGGACATGTTTTCTTGATGAAGAGAAATTAGAATTACAATATACAGAAGAATGTGAGAAGGACGATGTAGCAGATTGTTTATCAAATCTGTTTTACGAAGATGAAAACAAGATAATGTCAAATTTATTGGAGAATTGCCTTTGTGGAACTAAAGAAAAATTTGAAAAAAAATTACATAAAAAAAAGTATTTAGTTCCTGATTTACTTCAATGTTATCTGGATAATGATGTTGTTTGTGATACACAAAATGACCAAAATGTACTGAGAGATTGCCAATCAAAAGAGGTAGGCTCTGATAAATCAGAGAGAAGTAATCCAAACAGAGACATTAACTTTGATAAATCTTTCAATAACGCATTCAATAATATACCAAGAAATGTCTCAAATGATAATGATATTGAAATTGAAGTTGATGATGACTCTTTACCTAACCCTGAGAGAAGACGGCAAAAAGAATATGAGAAACATCTCCAGAATATTAACAGTGAGCCATCAAGAGAAGAACGGTATAAAAAAAAAATAGTAAAGAAAATTATTGAAGGACCAGATCTTTCTGTAAGACAAGAGTTTTTAGACTGGTATGGTGGAAAATGCCAGATATGCGGAAAAACTTTTAATCAAATCAATAATAAACCATTTTTTATAACACATTATATAATCTCAAGAACAATTGCCAGAAGTGCCGAGACTGCAGGAAATGCGCTTTGCTTATGTGCAGACCACTTTGCAAAATTTGTCCATGGAGAGAAAAAAGCTGAAGATATTATAAATCAGATTGAAAAACTTGATGATGAAGGAATTAATGAAATAAAAATGAGTTTATGTGGAGAGAATATAAGCTTGAAATTTAATAAAAAGCATATAATTGCATTAAAAGAATATAGAAAAGCATTAAAAGATTATCGCAAAGAGGAGTATGAGGATGAGAAAGAGATTAAATGATATACAAAATAAAATTAATAACTTAAAAGTGTTAAAAGAGGAAATATCACAAGGATTGGAAGAGATGAGTATTCATTTAAATAATCAGGTTCATTCCTTCAATAAGATTAAAGAAATTGAAGTAACAATCAATAACTTAAACAATTTAAATATTCAGGTTCCTGATGAATTAGTACAATTAAAAAATGATTTACAAAATGCACTAAGCTCGACAGAAAAATTAACAGATTTAAAAAAGCAATTTGCTGAATTGGTTGAATATCAGATTAAAAATCAAAGTCCTCAAAGAAAGAAAATGACCTCTAAACAATACAATTACCCAAGCACAAGTTATGCGAATAAAACACTTCTCTCTGTTAAAATCGGTAATGAAGATTTAGCTGTCAGCAAATGGAAAGACCTTGTAAAAAAAGTATTAGAGCTTTTATACAACAAACATCCGGATCAATTTGACCTGATTTATAATGTGTCAGGTAAAAAAAGACCATTATTTTCAACTACACCCGCAGAGATGAGGATTCCTTGCTATATAAACAGTTTGAAATTATACTATGAAACAAATTTGTCTGCAAATCAATGTGTATCGATATCAAAGAAATTATTAGAACTCTTTGGTTACAATGAAGAGGATTTAATATTGTATTTTGAAAACTAACATTTTAAGATATTGTAATTACTCATATTCTAGGTGCAAAACTAAACTCGAAATAATATCTACTAAATATTGATAACAAAATGTCTCAATGTCGTTATGTAGAATACTTTTAAAAGTGTAGATAATTGATAAACATACACTGCAAAACTACAGAGATTCAGTTTTACTGTGAAGGAGGTTCTATTTATACAGTGAAAGTAGTTCACTTAGGCAGAAATACCCATTAATGAAAAAATTGAACGATTTTGTTGAAAAACATATTTTTGACCTAAAAATTTATTTAGAAGAGTTTGATAAATGATTTCTCATTTATTCAGTTATTTTAAATTTGCTGTTTTTAAAAAAAACTTGCCTAAATTTCCTTTTAATGCTAAAATGACATTGGAGGAAAAAATGAAAACATATGTAATTTGGGTCTTATTGCTTGTATTTCCAATTCTGATCTTTGCTGAAAATGTCAGTGGAAATGTAAGTGGGGAATGGACGATTGAGAATTCCCCTTATTATGTTACTGGAGATTTAACGATAACTTTAGCTGATACCTTACTTATTCATGCAGGTGTCCAGGTCGTTTTTCAAGGTAACTATCTGTTTATTGTCAATGGAAGGCTTAATGCCAACGGAAATGAGAATGAACCTATTTCTTTTAAAGCAGAAGGGCTTAACGGAACATGGCGTGGTTTTTTGTATGTAGATTCAAACAATGAGATGCTTGTTCAGAATTCTACATTCAGATACTGCAGTTTTGAAGATGGATATGCTTATAAAGAAGATGGTGAACCTGATTATTATGAATATGGAGCGGCATTAAGAGCTGTTAATTCTTCAAAAATCAGATTTCAAAACTGTACATTTAAACATAATACTGCCAACTGGTCAGGAGGAGCAATCTATCTGGAAAATTCTGATCTCATTTTTTCAGATTGCTTATTTTTAGAAAATACCAGTTCTTTTGCTGGTTCAGGTATTATGTGTGAATCTTCTGATATCATTTTAGAAAGATGCACTTTTAAAAACAATCAGGCAGTTGCTTTTGGTGCTTTATCTCTTTGGGAAGAATCATCAGCCCATGTAGTTAACAGTTCATTTTTAAGCAATCGTGCAAATGCCTGTGGAGGTATTTATGTGACTTCATCAGATCTGGAACTGATTGGTTGCATACTAGCCAGAAATGAATCTACTTATGGATCAGGAGGGGCAATTGGTGCTTCTCTGGAAAATAATGTGAAATTAACAAACTGTACCCTTTTTGGAAATACCAGTCCAATGATGGGTGGCGGTATTTGGGCAAATGCTCAGACGCTTGTGATGATAAAAAATACAATCTTCTGGAATAATTCTGAATCACTTAGTTTAAATGATGGTTCTTTAGCAAATGCTTCATACAGCCTGATTCCAGAAGGGTTTGAAGGTGAGAATATTCTAACCTGTGACCCAGCATTTCCCGATACCAGCAGTTCTGATTTTAATTTACAGCAAGTATCTCCCTGTGTCGATGCAGGAACTCCCGATGTAGCTGAACTGAATCTTCCACTGCTTGATATTCATGGCAATAACCGTATTCAGGATGGTGATCAGGATGGAACAGCTCTTGTAGATATAGGTGCTTCAGAGTATAATGTGATTGTCAGTCAGGATGATAT
>JAGOCT010000317.1 GCA_017998585.1 Candidatus Cloacimonadota bacterium
ATATTATAGAGTCTAGTCCTTCCTTATTGATAGCCTTTGACAAGGATTACAGAGTTTATTTATGGAACTATGCATCAGAACAATACACACATATTCCCGCTAAACAAGCGATTGGCAAGAATCTATATGATCTTTTCCCTGAAGTTCTGCCATTTAGTACATTTATATCAGAAGTTTTTGAACAAAATAGAGAAATAGTGATTAGGCATCAATCCATAAAATCTGACAACTCTTTTTTCAATTTATATGTTTATCCTTTAAATGACAAAACTGACAGACATGCCGTATTAAGGTTAGATGATATATCAGAACTTGAGAAGAGAGAAGCAGAGCTCAGACAATCACAAAAAATGGAGTTAGTAGGAAACCTGGCTGGTGGTCTGGCTCACGATTTTAACAATATCTTAGGTATTATCATAGGCAATTTATCCTTGATCAACGCTAAAATAAAGTTTTCTAATCATATTGAAATAGAAGAAATCAAAGAGTTTATAAGCAAATTACAAAAAGCAGGTGAGAGGGCATCTTCACTGGTTAAACAACTTTTATCACTCGCCAGGAAAAAAGAAATTAAGTACGTTCAGTTTTCTGTCAATGAGATGCTTGGCAGAGTCATTGACCTTGCAAGAAACACATTAGATAAGTCTATTCATTTTCAGATGGAAATCTTAGATTCAAATATTCAAATATTTGCAGATGAAGGACAGATTGAACAGGTCATTCTCAACCTTATCGTTAATGCAAGCCATGCGCTTACCATTATGCAAGACAGCTCATTTACGAAAAACGGATTCATTAAAATCTCTTCACAAATCATTTTATCTGATTATACATTCAAAAAAAGACATATCGAAGCTGAGAAAAACTCATATTTGTGCATTTCTGTTGAAGATAATGGGATCGGAATGGATTCAAATACCGTATCTAAAATCTTTGAACCATTTTTTACAACTAAATCTGTTGGCGTAGGAACAGGCTTAGGACTGGCAATGGTTTACAATATTATCAAGAACCATAACGGATTTATTGATGTTTATTCAGAACCTGGTATAGGAACTAAAATGTCAGTTTACCTGCCAATCGTTGAAGGATTAAAAACAGATAATTCTCAGCATACATCAGGCATTATAAAAGGAAATGGACTAGTCCTTATTATTGATGATGATACAAAAATGCGTGATATCGCATGCAAAATGCTCAAATTTATGAATTTCAATGTGATTCAAGCTGAAAACGGTCAAATCGGATTAGACTTATATCAACAATATCAGACAGAAATTCTCTTTATTCTCCTGGATGTTGTAATGCCTGTAAAATCAGGCGATCAAACAATGCAAGCGCTTGTTCGCATCAATCCAAAAGTAAAAGTAATTGTCTCATCTGGTTTTAAAAAAGATAGTAGAGTTACTCAAATTTTGAACAATGGCGCAATCGCTTTTATTCAAAAACCCTATACCATCGAAGAGCTATCAGAAACTATCAGAATAAATCTATTGAATCAAAATCAGGATATTTTATAAGGTATCAATCTAAAAAACTCTTTTATAAAGATCCGTCTCAAATAACAAATTCAATTAGCAGAATCCTTAGTTCTACATTTATTTCAATGGCAAACACCCTCCTGTTACAAATTTGTCTCTCTGATACTATTTTGTTACATATACTCAAAAAACCGTATTTATACTATTTTTTAATACTTTGCTGATTTTCCTCTTGACAAGCTGTAACATATTTGTTTCATTGTTCTCTATAGCAGTTTTAATTATAGTAAGCTATTTGTCTATATTTCAATATATTACAAATTCTTACTCTAATTGGCAGAAGACTTGCATAATATGTTACAAACACATAACGCAAGGAGGAAAGATGAAAAAGAGCACTTTCAAAAACCAAACAATAGCAATCTTCATGATGATGATTGTTATTATGTCCTTTAGTAGTCTGTTTGCAGGTTCAATATCAGGACAGATTACCAATTCAGAATCCAGTCCGATTCCCGCAAGCAGAGTCTTTTTAATTAACGCTGGCAATTCAGGTCCTGGTCATATTGACCAGATTATTCAAGAGTTTCTGAGTCGTCATGGAAATGACAATCCAAATCAGACTTATGTATTGTCTGATCCAGATGGCATGTATTCATTTAACGATGTTCAAACAGGTAACTATATTGTTTTCGCTCAAAAAGATGGTTTTATGCCTGCTCCATACACAGATGGAACAGCAGAAGTCAGTGTTGTTGAAGTCGATGCAGATGATCAGGAAGTCGTTGGTATCAATATTCAGCTTACCTTACCTCCAAACCCAAACAGACCAGGCAGAGTTAACGGTATGGTTGTTAATTCTCAAAACCAACCGGTTCCATTTATTGAAATTAGATTAGCTGATGCAGCAACAGACAGTATTCTTCCTTTCTATCATGGAAATACCAACTGGAATGGCTATTATATGATTAACCGTATTGATTACGGCACATACAAAACCGTTGCATTTAATCATATGACTCAGGAAATTCTTGGCTATTCAGCTCAGTTTACCATTTCAGAAGATGACTTTATTGTTGACAGTATCAATATCGTTGTAGATATGAATATGAATAATTATTCTGTTTCTGGCTCAATAGGAACAGCAAACAATATGCCAGGTCATGGACACATGAGACATGTTGTTTTATTTGGACAAGCTGCTGATACAACTGCATACGTTCAAAACATTGTCAGACATGCGAATGTAAACCCATCAGGTGAATTTACAATAAACAACGTTCCTAACGGTACATACAAACTTAAAATGCATGGTTTTCACGGAATGCCAATCTTCTATCCAGGCACAACAAATATTGAAGAAGCAGTTGAAATCATTGTAAATGATGCCAATGTAGAAAATCTTAACTTCAACTTCAATGAAGAATCAACCTATACTTTAGCTGGTATTGTAAAAGCTGCTGAAACAGAATTACCATTAGAAGGTATTACCGTAACTGTAGATTTATTTGGTAACTGCCACAATCCTTTCGCAGACAGTACTTTTGCCAGCATCAGTACATTAACTGATATCAATGGTGCTTACTCAATCGAAGTTCCATTTGGATTTTACAACATTGCTGCAATTGACACCAACGGTGTTTATCGCACACAATACTATGATCATGTTCAAAATCCTTTCCAGGCTCGTGTAATCAGAGCTTTCCATGACTATGATGATTTAAACTTTGATTTATTACCTGTTGCTACTGAAACTGATTTTTCTATCAGCGGAACAATTACAGTTAATGGTGAAATTCCAAATGCGCCTGTTTTAGTGATTGCTGTTTCAAGTGATGAAGATTGGGAAGAATCAATCATTACTGACCAGTTTGGACACTATAACATCCCTGTTAATACACCTGGTGATTACTACATTATCGCATCATCTCCAATGGCACCTATGACTTATTATCAGAATTCTCAGACATGGGAAGATGCTCAGA
>JAGOCT010000010.1 GCA_017998585.1 Candidatus Cloacimonadota bacterium
ATGTATATCTGAATGAAGCAGATCATTTTATCAGACAACAGGGGATTAAACATTATATCCGCTATATGGACGATATGTTGTTGTTCTCAGATTCCTCTGAGCATTTGAAGGATACATTGAACAGACTGGAGAAATTCCTCTGTGATGTTTTAAAGTTAACGATTAAAGAGAGGTCTGTACAGATTAATTATTGCAAAAGAGGGATTCCTTTCCTTGGATTTCGGATATTTCCGGATATTATCAGAGTTCAGAATGTTAATATCAAAAGGATGAAACAGAAAATCAAAGAAAAAGAATACCTTTTCAAAAAGGCTTATATCTCGGAAGAAACACTGAACGACAGTGTCCAGAGTACAATCGCCTATATAGAAACAGGCAATACCTTTAAACTCAGGGAAAGAATATGGGGGTAAAAATCATAAATGGTTCTAACCGTGTGAATCGTGGTGGCAGCTGGAACAACAACGATAACAATTGTCGGGTGGCTAATCGCAACAACAACAACCCTGACAACAGCAACAACAACATCGGCTTCCGTCTTTCGGCACAACAAATATCAGACAGGATATGTTTAAGGATGTATCCTCAGTATTATGATTGTTCGGATTTTTATCCTGTCCAGGGATGGCAAAGATTTATGCAAGAAACCACCGTATTTTGCACAGTCAGGCACCATCCCAAAAATAGTCGCTTAGCTATGCTCATAATGTAGAAAAAGCGATGTAAAAAACAAGGTGTATTTTTTTATTGACAGGATCATATATTTAGACATCTTGTGATTTAGTCAGTGTGCTGTTTAGTGTGAGTGAACTGATTCGTTCACATGATAAAGAAAATCTTTAAACGATGAATATGTGAGTAAAAGAGCAAAGGGTGGTTATGAGTAATATTGAAAATACTGAAGCCAAAAGCGGGGCGCTTGTTTGCGGAATTGAAAGCCTTATAAACAGGGTATCCCTGCAGACAGCAATATATTTGAATTCTACTTTAAATAAACTATATTGGTCCATTGGCATATATATTTTGTCAGAACTCAAACATGAAATCTATTCAGGGTATGGAAAAAAGATTCTTGCGACACTGTCGCAACAATTGACTCTGAAGTTTGGTAAAGGGTATAGTTATTCAGCAATCACAAGAATGATAAAGGTGGCAGAAATCTTTAGTGAAGAGATGTTTGCGACACTGTCACAAACATTATCCTGGAGTCATTTTATTGAATTGGCAACCATTGAAAGTGAAACAAAACGATATTTTTATCAACAGATGTGCATTACAAATCACTGGAGTGTTCGTAAACTAAGAAATAGTCAGGATGCGATGCTTTATGAACGCACAGCTATTGCAAAGCAACCAGAAGAGATTATTAAAAGCACTTTGGATAATGCAGGAGTTGAACTTTCTCCTGAATTGGTTTTCAAAAACTCTTATGTTCTTGACTTTCTGGGGCTAAATGGTAACTACTCAGAAAAAGACCTTGAAAACGCGATTGTTAATCAATTAGAGAAGTTTATTATGGAACTTGGGCAAGGTTTTGCTTTTCTTGAACGCCAAAAACGAATTAGTATAGATAGTGTTGACTATTATCTCGATTTACTTTTTTATCATCGTAAGTTGAACCGATTGATTGCCATTGACTTAAAACTGGGGAAGTTCAAACCTTCGTACAAAGCACAAATGGAATTGTATTTAAAGTACTTACAAAAGTACGAACAACAAACCCATGAGAATGCTCCTATCGGTCTTTTACTATGCAGTGAAGGCAATACAGAACATATTGAACTGTTATTACTTGGCGAAGAAAACATTAAAGTTGCCCAATATCTGACTTATCTACCGGACAAACAATGGTTTATTGATAAATTGCATAAGTCTATCGCAATAGCTCAACAGGAAAGCAAACACGAAACACAATAAGCAAGTCACTTATGATCAAAATTATTGAATGCAATTCTGCCTTGAGGCAGTGTATATGTAGTATGGGAGGAAATCATGAAAATCGGCTACGCACGAGTAAGCACTTATGAACAGAATCTGGACATGCAGATTGATGATTTAAAGAAGAACGAATGTGAAAAGATATACGAGGAAAAAGTATCCGGATCAAAGGCAGACAGACCCATACTTCAGGATATGCTAAAAAATCTGAGAACTGGGGATGTTTTAGTGGTATGGAAACTGGATAGATTGGGTAGAAGTTTGAAAGACCTGCTGGAAATAGTAACAGGGCTTCAGAATAAGGGGGTAGAAATTATATCTTTAAAAGAGAGTATTGATACTACCTCATCAACCGGCAAGCTGATATTCTCGATATTTGGGGCTTTAGCAGAATATGAAAGAGATATCATCCGGGAACGAACAATGGCTGGCTTGAATTCTGCCAGAGCCAGAGGGATTGTCGGTGGGCGGAAGAAGCTTTTAAGTGATAAGGATGTAATACTGCTGAAGGCTTTGGCAAGCGATAAGACGATACCGATATCTGCCATTTGTGAGCGCTTTGGGATCTCGAGGAAGACTTATTATAATTATTTGAAAAATTTCTCTTGACAAGTAGAAGTAAAAGATTTATTTATACATAAAATATTGCAAAAAATCTTAATAGCTGAAGTCATGCTAAAGAGAAATATTTTATATATAAGTGTTCATTGTGCTTATGTTAGATATATCTGGAGGAGTTTTCTATGTATTTAAATAAGTTGTCTTAATGTAAACAGTAAACAACTATTAGATATATAGTTTTTATGAGCAGGCAGAACAACTAAGTTTATAAACAGCAAAAATAATGATATTGGAGGATAAGAAAAATGAATAAAGAGGAATTGTTGGACAATGATATCTTGAAAAATATTTTCGAACTACCCAAAGAATGGGCAAAAGCTCTTTATAGCATTGAGTACTGTTTAACAAAACACTCTATAGTTACAGAAACAGATAATAATAAGAGATTGCTTAAGCAGAATTGGCTTCAATTATGGGAAGAAGGGATAATTACCCTTTATAATACTATAGAAGAAGATAGTGGCTTTTCATTGATCCGTGATGACCTTGCTCTTCAAGATTTCTTAAGAGAACTTAATTCTTTATCTACTCAGAAAAGTCATTTATATATGATCATAATTGAGTCATTGTTTTTCACTCCCTTCTATGAACTTAACCATTTTCATCCTAAGGGTGTTAAACTGAAATATAAGTTAGATATTAACTACCTTAGCTATCTTCTAAAAGAATTTAATATTGACATACAACTATTGAAGAGCTTTCAAAATAGGTTTAAGAAATCTTATATGGCTTTATCGGGTAAGGATAAAACAATATTAATTTTTGCGTTAGTTTCCGGAATCGCAATCGCTGTTACCGGAGGAATGTTGGCTCCGCATATTGCACTATTGTTTGCAGCTGAGGGGTTATCGGGAGCTGCGGCTATATCTTCTGGTCTTGCTGTACTAGGTGGAGGTGCTGTCGCCATAGGTGGCTCCGGGATGCTTGGGGGCATCACAGTTCTTGTTACAGCAGGTGGCATAGTAGGAGTGGCAGGAGGAGCAGCTGTTGGGGTTTTAGTAGCAAATTCATCGGAATTAGCCACATTTATTGCAGCTAAGCTGGAAGTCTATTTTCGAGAAGTTTTATTGCCCATTTTACAAGATCCTGATAACGCCATAAGAATAATTCGAGGGCAGGAATCATTTATCAGAAGTCTGAACGAGCAACTAGAAAAAAGCCCTAACATCACTGATGCTGAGAAAAAAGCTATAAAAGTACTTCAAAAAACCATTGTAATATTGCAAAGAGGGTTAGACAGGAATAGGAAAGCCTTAATAAAGTATAATGCTAGAATCATAGGTAATATTTCATAGCAATATAGAGTGATGGCAGGATATTTTTGGCATTTATTTGTTCAAAAGATTTATTGAAATTATAAACAAAAAGGAGGAAAAATGAGTTATTTACATGAAAAGTCAAATGCTTGTATAAGAAATCATACAGGATTTGCAATGGCGGCAGCTGTAATACCTGTACCTGTAGCTGATATTGGAGCTATAACAGCAGTAGAAATAGATATGATGAGAGCTCTGACTAAAATATATGGCCTTAACTGGAGTGAAAACATCGGTAAGCAAGCTTTAGGAATAGCTTCAGCTGCAATGGCTGGGACTGGAATATGGGGCTCTCTTATAAAGTTTATGCCTGGTGTTGGATCTATAGTTGGAGGAATGATTCAGATGAGTGTGGCGGGAACAGTTTGCTACGCATTAGGAAAAACATATCAGCTACATTTAGAAACCGGCGGTGAGGTTTTTAATCCAGAGGTTTTTGCAACAAAAATGAAAGAATATATAAAAGAAGGGAAAAATATTGTTAAAGAATTAAAGAAAAATGTAAAGAATGGTGAATATGATAAGAGGTAATTTAAAGTAAAGCAGTTACCAAATGAGAACTGAAATACAATATGTCTGAGTCAAGGACTATTTATTTTTTTAATAGTGTTCAAAAGGAGGAATAATGAATTTATCGACTTTACTTACTCTACCGTTCAAGGCTTCTATAAATTTAAATCTAAGTGATGCCATGCTTTCTGAGATTATGAGAGAAAACGGAGGAAAGCTTATTCAGGATATTTCAGTTGTCTGTCATAATCAATATTTTACTTTAACAGTTAAAGCCGGAATTGGAATATTGGCAAAATCATTTAGTATTGATTTGGTTATTAAAGAAATAATCTTAGATAAAAAATGTTTCTTAATTAAGTTGTATGACAAAAATCATTCTCTTGATGCTCTGAAATTATTAGCCAAGATTGCCGGATTAAATCGATTTAAAGAAGTCGAATTTTGCAATGACGAGATTCATGTGGATCTATCAAAAAGACTAATGATTTATAAGACAGAACATGATGATATTCCTATTGATCAGATTATAGGTCAATTGAGGTATGAATATCAGCTTATAGAAGGGGAGTTTGTTCTGGCATTAAGAAAAAACAGCCTATAAGTAAAGGAGTCAGATTATGTCATTTATGCTGGTAAAAGGAAAAGTCTTTGTCTGTGAAGAGTGTTCCCGAGGAATACCCGTTGAATATGAAGGTGGAGAGCAGTGGACTCAGATAGGAGACTATAATATTGAATTACAAAATCGTATTTCACAAGAAATAGGAAAGTCATTTCCTGAACTGGAAGGATCTTATCTTTATGATTTTGGGATTTGTGAGGGATGTTATCAGCAGAATCATTACTTAAAGTATCCGGAAGAAGAAACAAATATTGCTGAACTCCTTCGATTCAGCAGTCATCAGTATATGAAAAAAGAAAAGGTTAAAGATTCGATGAGGCTTTTGATACAAAAGATTATTGATGATATCACTCGTAATTTAACAATTGTTGATATTGAAACAATTAGCAATCAGCAATTTGATCCGTATTTTGGAGATAAGCATTCAACTCTCTCTAAGCGAAAAGGTATGTTTAAACAATGGTATCAGAATCATATCAGGCCAAATATTAATCATTTTATAATAAAACGCATTAGAGAAAACGAACAAATCGAGATGTTTGCATCTGAATTTAACCAGAAAATAGATGAATCATACACATGCCTGTTAACTCATTTTAACAATGATGTGTTTATTGCTTTTATACCCAAAAATATATCTGATACGGAAAATTTAAACCCTTATATTCAGTATGAAAATACAGTCCGTAGTCCAGTTAGTAGTACGCCTGCTCTGATGTTTTATCATAAAGTCAAATTAAGTGCTACAGAAATAAAGAATAGCTTAAAGATTTCTACTGAAGATCTAGAACCGATGATGGATACATATATACTTGAAAAACAATTCAAGGAGGTTCTTGAAGGGCTTGTTTTTAGTCAGTGATTGTAAAATAGTTTTATTCCTATACTTCAATAGATATAGCCATAGAATACCTTTGGCTGAGAGTTTATCTCCTGCTCTCGAAGTCTTAGAGGCTGTTGAGGTAATTGGATACTTTTGTTTTGTGTTTGTTTAAGTAGTGGTTCCACGGGATTTTATGATTATATTGCAGAACCCCGGTAATAATTGCGGGATGAATTTTCAGTTCTCTGGCACATAAAGAAACAGCAGACAGGTTTATTTTATTGATATTCTCAAAATATTGAATTATATCGTTATGTTTTAAGGCTTCACGGGCAATAGAGTCTGCTTCCCTTTCAATGTCGTTCTTATCCTTGTTTTCTGACGAAATATCATCAATAATGCCTTCTGTGTTTGATTCATTCAGATGGTATAAAATATGGGCAATTTCATGAGCAATCAAAAACCAAAAATTATCAATCCGGTCATATCTGCAGGTATATACAATAAAAGGATTGCTGTCTCTGAAGAAGCATGCACCATCCAGATAGGTCTGAGGGAGATGATTTAATAGTAAAAATCCTGTCCCTGCAAGTCTGAGATCATTTATGATATTCTGCATACCGTTACTCTCAATCGTATAGCGACTGATATTATTAAGAATAGCAGACAGATCAGATTTATTATATTTTGGCAGATCGATTTCTTCAGACAGTAAATGGGCTTTTTGCAGCCATACCCTGGCGTGATAATAGTTAAAGTTATCAGCAAAAGCTTCAGAGCTTCTGTTGTAGCTGGCAATTTGCTGATTATTCAGGAAACTAAAATCAAGAGTATTTTTTCTCCAGAAGATTTTCACTTGTTTTACCAGATCATCGACATTTTTCCACTCAGATAACCAGCCAAGTTTTATCATTTGCTGTATGGGCATATATCTGTAAATTCCGGCTTTGATTCTTATTGCTTCTTCTTTATCGGCTTCAGAGTTTCTCTCTTTGAGCCGTTCTCTGTAATCGTACTCAGCTTTCAGCCAAAATTCAGGAGACTGTTTAAATATTTGAGACAGACTTTTTGCGATGTCATTGCTAATGGCAGTATTACTGTTTATGATTTTACTTAAATGTTTTTCGCTAATTCCGATAATGCCTGCCAGATCTTTCTGTGTCCATCCGTAATATTTTAATTCTTCCTTTATCAGGTCTCCGGGACTGATATTCATAAAAGGCTCGATCGCAGCCATGTTTCCTCCGTGTGTTTCATTCATAATGGTTTGATAAATCAACAATGATTATTTTGCCCGTCATTATACTACCTTCGTCGAAAACAATCTTAAACTCTATCCGATACTTATTGTTTATTCTTACAGAGTATAAATCGTTACCTTGAAGCTTTTCAAATATGATATCCATTATCACCCCTATTGCTGACCACTATAGAAATATACCTGAATGTGACAATTGAAAATTTACCAAAATGGCGATTTTTGTTAAGGTATTCTGCTTACAGGTAAATCATGATATCAGAAATACGATAAAATGCTTTTCTGGGGATACAGATTGATGTGTTGAGCTAAAATTTGTTTGACAAGATGACTGAAAATAAAATAAAGGGTTAAAGTAACACAAAAAACACATAAGCAGATGTATCTGCATATAAGTAAAGGTAAATACGCTGATAGAATCAAAAATAACCTCCTTGTGATAATTTATGATAGTATTCGATATAGAGTAATACAAATATTTTGAAAAGCACTGTGACAGAACGATTGAGATATTTTTAAGATAGTAGTTATAGAAGTATAAGTAACATGTAAATAAGGATGTGGTAAATGGAAACTCTTTCAATAGGCTATGCAAGAGTAAGCTCAAAGATTCAAAATATTACTCTTGAAGAACAAAAAGAAAAAATAAAGCAATTTGCCAGTGAGCAGGGTTATACTCTGTTGTCATGCTGCTTTTCAGAGGGCAGTGCTAATGAAACGCTGAATAACGAAAACTTTGTAGGTTTGCTAAAAATTATTATTAACCACTTTGATTTAATGGAACCTATTCGTTATCTTCTTGTGAGTGACATTAGCAGATTGTCACGAAATGTTGATGAATTTAAGTCTATAAAAAGTCTTCTTGATTCTTTTGGAGTGACCATTATTGCTATCGATAATCCACTCGCATCTTATTCAAATCAACTCGAAATGGTTCAAAAGGGAGAGACAGAAAGAGAATCGAATAATGAAAAGACTAAATTGGGAATAGCTAGAAAGCGAGAAGATGGTTTACATCAAGGGAAAATACCTTATGGGTATGATCGTAAAGAAGGGAAATTGGCTATCTTTCAGAAAGAAGCAGATCGAGTGAAAAAAATGTATCGCATGATCTTGAACGGGAAATCTTATAGTGAAATTTCTAGAGAAATTCCGGATTTTAGCAAAAAAAACATATCAGACAGAGTGCGGAATCCTTTTTATTGTGGGAAAATCCGTACAATGGACGGTCAATTATATGAAGGTCAGCATATACCGCTAATTAGCCAGGAAGAGTTTAATAAAGCACAGATGATTATTGACGGTAAAAAAAGCGATCAATCTCAGAGGAAAATCATAACAATAAAGCAACTTGAAGGTATCGTCTTTTGCCCTGTATGTAAAAAAGCGCTATTATTAAAAAAAACAAATGGGAATGCAATGTCATTCTATTGTGAGGAGAGTAACCATTCGACCGATAGAAAGAAAAATATCGCTCACTTATTTACTGTGATGACAAAGAGCATTTATGGATTTCATGAGATTGAATACAAAATTGAAAAATATTGCGAGAATATTGAAAAAGTTTTTCGTCAGGTTATTCGTGAGAATACCTTAGGAAAAATTGACGCTATCAATATCTATGTTATAGGGAGATTGTTTAGTAAAAAGTATGGGGAGAAAATCATAAATTTATTCAAGTCAACTTGTAAAGAACATCAGGAAAATCAATCCAGACAAGAATCCCTTTTAAAAGAGCTAAACAAATTATTCAATAGTGAGATGGTTTTGAAAGAATCACTTTGGGATGGTTTAGCTAATCTGACACACAAGAGCCAAAAGGTGGAACTGATAAAAAAACAATTCACAAAAGGGCTATATTATACAGGAGATGATCTATTCCCTGTAACAGATAAAGAAGGCGATGCAGAGCCGTTTTTTGTCAAAATGACTGATGTTGACTTCCGTAAACAAATCAAACATTATGATGTGTTCATGAAAGATTTTGTTCATAAGTATGATATGGTCGCTTATAAGCTGGGATATTTAGAGGCTTATTATAAAATAATAACTAAACATAAGAGATCTCGATTAATTTCAAAAATTGCAGAAAAACGAAAAGCAAACCCCTGAATGTATTAGTGTATATTTATCGTTTATTAAATTTTACTTCCTGTATATATCAATAGATATGAAATTATGGAGAGCTTATACAAAGCCTGTTTCTTGTTGAAATTGTTTGGCTATTCGACACGATCATCTTAAAAAAAGACAAGAATTTTAAAAAAAGACTTGACAAAGCTGAAAAAATATGTTAGACATGGGTTTATGGCAAAAAAACATATCATTAAGATATAAGCAAGGGGTAATAATAAAAAGAAAAATGATTAATCAGATCGAGTCAAACAAGATTTACAATGTGGAAGAGCTGGCAAAGCTTTTAAACAGAACAAATCAAACAATTCTGGCATATATTAAAGAAGGTATGCCTTGGATGTAACAATATCATAAGCATGTTTAATCATCCTGTTGACATTATATCTACAGGGCGGCAATATAGTCAAGAAAAATTATCAATTCAGGTAAAAGGTGTATGTCCCGGTTGTGGCAGAGCATTTAGCAGATTTAAGTATTTATTGACGACAAACACGATAGTTAAAGGGAAATACCCTTACTGCGGGAACGAAATAGACAGTCTTGAATGTCGTGTTTTTACTGAGAAGATAGTTACGCCAAGAAAAGTTGACGGAATACTTATTTATGACGCTGATAAATATTTCTGCATCCATGAAAGGCACGAATATTTTTGTCCTCAGTGTGGATCATTATTAATTGCCAACAGTAATGAACCCAAAACGTTTATAGAACAATTATGTGAATAGGAGAGAATGTGGATTACGATGAAAGTGGTAAAATAATAGCAAAATGCCCTCATTGCCAGAAAGAACTTTGCAATGTTTTATATAGCGCTTATGTGCAAGAGGATGGGCATGTCGAGCCTGGATTTTTGGGAGCTTCTGAATATGTAAGAGATGATGTAGAATCGTCAGGGGAACCAAACTTTCTCATTGACTATCCGACTCGTTTTACATGCCCTCATTGCGGAAAATTTCTATCGGATGACAGGTCTGAAATAGACGAGTTAATGGGAGCTATTTGGCGATTATCTGGCAAGTGTGAAGAGGATAAAGAAGATGAATAGTTCAAAGAAGAAGTTGGCGGTAATCGTTGCTAAGGCAATGTGTGTACCGTTGTTTATCTTTATGGTTATAGGGATTGTTTTGAGTGGTAAAAGGAGGTTCCATGGAAACTCTAGAAAATATAATACTTAATTCTGCCAAGCTCGCAAAATATGGCTACAGAAGGGGTTAATGATGGAGAATAGAGAAGAAAGAATGAAGCAGAGAATTAAGCAAGTCGAGTCGATGACTTATGCGGGGACTCTGCAATGGATCAGGCCGCCGTTTAGTCACAACACTTTCCTTTGCGAAGACTTTGTTATTCGAAGAAAAACGGAAAAGTTTAATGATTGCAAAGCAGCATCATACACCGTTCGTCTTACTTTTCACAAAAGGACTTTAGATTATAAAGTCTACCCACACCGTGAAGGGTGGGGTTTTGTTAATGACTGGTGGAAATACATGGAGATTATCTCTTCTACAAACGAGATGACGAGAGGAGAAAAAATCGGTTTCTTTATTACAAGGAGTCTTTATTCTGTTCGCATGCTCGCCAAGGGATTGTCTAATGCTATATCAAGAAAAAGAGGCAAAAGATGAAGTGTCAATTGTTGAGCGAAATAGCTTTGCATCGGAAGCTAATACCTGTAAAGCCCGCGTTTAATATTCTAGGAGGAACGGTGATGGTGGTGTCTGAGGACGAGATTATTCTCCGCAGTACCGATCTAACGACTACGATGGTTTCAACAATTTGTGATCATGGCATCCGAATTACGAAGCGAGTGCCTTTGTTTTTCATGATCATCAAGCTGTTCGTTCATTAAGCTCAAAAAAGGTAGAGTCAATAGATTTCAATAAAGAGAAAAGCACTGTGTGCTTTAACGGCGAACTCGTTTTTCATGTTTGCGACACAGATCTGTTTCCAGTGATTCCATCTGATTTCGGAGAAGAACGATGGGTTTGTCAAGAGCATTTTAAATTGATACAAATTGGGGTGGTGACAGCTTCGCTTCCACTACCCCGTATTCGAGAACAGTATGATCAAATGATCAAATACGCCACTGCTCTCAAAATAGGAACAGCAGAAACAGAAGCAATCATGAAAAAGTTTACACAAAACAATCTAATGCATCCAACCTACAAAGCTTTTCAAGAACTTGGAAAGGCAGTGAAGACGGTCTTTTTATGTGAGTATCTCATGTCAGAGGATCTTCGAATAGAAATAAATGCAGGATTGAATGTAGTCGAGAACTGGAATTCAGCGAATAGTTTCATATTCTATGGGAAGTCCGGTGAAATTCAATCTAACAATATTGAAGATCAGGAAATATCTGTTTTGTGTTTACACCTTTTGCAAAATTCTTTAGTCTATATCAATACATTAATGATTCAGCGTATGCTTTCCAAAAAGGAGTGGCAAAACAGAATGTCCTCAGAAGACTATAGGACATTAACTCCACTCATTTATCAGCATGTAAATCCCTATGGTAACTTCATTCTTGATATGAGCAAGAGACTGCTGTTGTAACCCATTTATTTTCAGTGTATTACAGGTCAGTTTTCCGCTGGTGACAGCTTCGCTTCCACTACCCCTATTAGTGTATATTTATCGTTTATAAAAGTTTACATCCTGTAAATATCAATAGATATGAAATTATGGAGAGCTTATACAAAGCCTGTTTCTTGTTGTAATTGTTTGGCTATTCGACACGATCATCTTAAAAAAAGACAAGAATTTTAAAAAAGACTTGACAAAGCTGAAAAAATATGTTAGACATGGGTTTATGGCAAAAAAAATATATCATTAAGATATAAACAAGGAGTAAAGATGAAAAAAAAAATGATCAACCAGATCGAGTCAAACAAGATTTACAATGTGGAAGAGCTGGCAAAGCTTTTAAACAGAACAAATCAAACAATTCTGGCATATATTAAAGAAGGTATGCCTGTCATCAGAAATTCAAAACGGTTTTTAATTTATGGACTGAATGCTAAAAATTTTCTACTATCGAAAACCAAAAAGGCATACAAGACTCCTGCCAGGGATAAGATTGTATGCCTTGGATGCAACAAGATCATAAGCATGTTTAATCATCCTGTTGACATTATATCTACAGGGCGGCAATATAGTCAAGAAAAATTATCAATTCAGGTAAAAGGTGTATGTCCCGGTTGTGGCAGAGCATTTAGCAGATTTAAGTCTTTATTGACGACAAACACGATAGATAAAGGATCTGATATCCCTATTGAAAACATCACTACAACGGTCAATCATGAAACAGGAATATTGGCATTATATTTGAATCATTCATATCTGGAGGAACACAATGGATAAAGATGTAATTTATAACGATGACAACATGGTTCTTTATGACAAGTTCCTGAGAAGTAAAAGGACTTATTCTGATAAGACTAAAAAGAAATACATGCAGTATTTTCGCTATCTTGAAACCTATTTACAAGGAAAACCCTTAAAGAAGGTTTCTATTGAAAGTATTTGTGGTTTTTCGGAGTACATTGATAGTCTGGAACATAATCATCAGAAACTTGCTTCTGTGACAAAAATCAATATTTATAGCAAACTGGGGAACTTTATTGAATGGTTGTCCAATTTGTCAGGATATAAGTCAGTAATAACCTATGAGCTGCTTTCTTATTTTAAGCTAAGTAATCATGAAAAAAGTCAAATGAAGATATCCTTAAGTCCTAAAAAATACCCCTCCGAATCAGAAGTATTAAGCATTATAAAGTCAATTGACTCTACGACTGTTTCTGGCAGGAGGGACAGGGCAATTATTGCTTATCTTTTTTTAACAGGAGCCAGAATTGAAGCGGCAACAACGATGAAAATAAAGCTTCTTGATATTGAGAATATGGTGGCATACCAACTGTGTGATCAAGGAGTCAAAACAAAATACGGTAAAAACATTGAAACAACCATCCCGCTGTTTAATGAAGAAATAATCAGTGAGCTAAAGAGTTGGTATCATGAGATTGTAAACACTTTAGGATTTACCGGAGAATGTCCTTTGTTCCCAAAGGCGGATTTGAATCTACATAGGGAATACATCGTATTTACTAATACTGTTAGACTGTCTCAGTATTTCATGAATAAAAACAGTATGGCCAGAATAGTTGCTAATCATTGTAAAAAAGCGGGCTTTCCTGCTTATCATTGTCATTCTTTCAGAGATGGGCATGTAGGTGTGATGAATAAAAGAATTCATTCTGCAGAAGAAATGAAGGCAATATCCGTTAATATTGGGCATGAAAATATATTAACAACTATACGGGACTATGGTGATATTGACAGTAAAAAGGCTCATGAGATCATAAAGTCAATGAATGATCAAAAGAAAGACTTTTTTGACTTTAACTTATTGCCGGATACATTAAAGAGAATCGCTATTAATAATCTAGAGGTGATAGACCCTGCTTTTTACGAAAAACATTTTTCAAAAGATAGCATGAAAGGCTTATAGTATGAACTCTGTAGCAAAAAATATTGAAAAGCCAGTCATGTATCAACTTTGTTTGCCGTATGATGAGAATGGCAATGTCTTACAAGATGAAAACGGCAATATCGTTTACAATGAAGAAGAAGTCTCTTCTAAACGAAAAATAGATAAAAATAGATCGGGACAGCTTATAGAAACGGATTTTAGAAAATCCATGCGAAAAGTAAATCTATTGGTTGAACATACTGGGATCTGTTCTCTTGATAAGAATGGGGAAAAGGTACAAATATCCAATATTAATACGGTAGTGTTTAAACATACTCTTGTGACCCCTGAAAATGACAGATATCGTGTGATTGATATTAACTCTAATGAGATTATACTAAGCCCTAAACATATGACCAGTAAAAGCGCTTTTGTGTGTTTAATTATGAGTAAAGGAAACATATTTTTCAATGGGCAGAAGGAGCATTTTGATTCTTTTATGAAAGCCATTCTCTTAATGGATAATGGAAAAACAGTTCAACACCTTTCAGGAACTGGAAAGATTCATCCAAACATTTTTTATTTAGGGAATAAGGTTCTTGTTAACAAAAGAATCCAGCCTTATCAGGAAACAATATGGTCAGATAATCAGGGGTTCATTGTAAATTACAATAAAAAAGTTTTTATACCGGATTCTCCATGTGACCTTAATACGGTTTGCAACAGGATCGATCAGGTTTATGGAGATATAGGCATCATTCTTCTGGGGTTTTCTTATTCAAGTATATTCTTTGACCGTATAATGGCTGAATTTGGCAGTTTTCCTGTTCTATATCTTTCAGGGAAATCAGGAGGAGGAAAAACAAAGATATCTGAAATTATAGCGGCTATGTTTGGTGCAGACTATAATATGCTGGCAATAAATTGTGATTCTTCTTCAACAAAGGTAGGCACAGAGATTATGACACAGGAATTACATAATATGCCTTTGATTTTGAATGAAATAAAGCAAGAATGGTTTCCTTTTCTCAAATCCAGATTTGATGGAGAAGGATCTGTAAGAGCAAGCAACTCAAACAATGAAATTTTAAAAAACAGAGAAGTTAAAAGCAGTACAATTGCCGTTTCGGTAGAAGTCCCTTGTGATCCTCAGGTTTTTTCAAGATGTCTGTTTATTGATGTAAACTCAATGGAAAGAAAGAAAATTGAATTTGAAAGCCTTTACAAGGAAAGGAAACTATTAGCTGGCTTTATTCAAGAAGTTTTACTTAAAACAGACATAGACACTCTTCTTAAATCCATAAAAGATTTCAATAAAAGTCTTGAAGGGAAAGGTTATGAAGAAAGACTGACTGATAATTATTCGATAATAGGAGGAGCAATGCTTTGTGTTGCTGATCTTTTAATAGACCAGCCTGTTTATAGCAAAGAGCGCATTTACTCTTTTATTGAAGAAGAAATAAAAAAAGCGGGGAATGCTCTTAATCCTTTGATGATTTTTTTTGAGGAGATCAACAGCTATGTTGAAAATGATCATAAAACAGACTATATTGACTGGGATGGTCAGTATGTTTATTTAAAACTAAAGGAATACTGGAACAGCCTAAACAGTGGTAAGAAGAAAAACTTCTATCGCTACTATGATTTATCTGCTTTTAAAAAGTCGCTGATTAGCTCCGATTATATAGCAAAATACGGGGAAACGCTTAAACCCCCTAAGGATAAGACCTATGGGGACTATGCTCATTCGTACCCTAAAAAGATAAATAAAATTACAGCAAGATGTATTGTTTTAGAACGGAGTAATCTAAGATAAAAGGCGGTAACAGTTAATAAAAGAGATGTAACCAGCTAACTAACAGTAAAATAAATATATAACTATATGGTTACTAAGTTACTTAAAATCATGCAGTGATTATAAAAAGCCTGAGAAAAATTATCCCAGGCTTTAATTCATTTCTTTCTACTATGTTTGAATTTGCGATTCTTTGCAATTTCGGTCATATATATAGTGATGGAAGAATTATTAGTTATCTTCTGCCATAGCTGTTTAAATAGACCAGTTGCTAGAATTAGCTAAGATCATAATGAATACTTAATTTTTCAGGGACAGCTGTAGTTTATATTCAGAAATAAGCAAGCTCTCTGTACCTTAGCTTCATGCTAAGATACGGGGAGTTTTTTTCATTCAACAAATCGTTTTTCTACAGGATAGATATGAGAATCATATGAGAATGAATATAAAAAGAGAAAGGAGTAAACATGCAATTAGGCAATCCTGTATGGACACTCAAATTAATCAGGGAAAGGTCGCCACGATACAAAATAACGGCCTCTGAAGATGTTTATGATGTTTGTAAACAGCTGATCTTTCCCAGACTCATCGCTTCCAATGTGGAGCGATTTTTTTTTGTCGGCTTAAACAACAGCAATGAAGTTGTCATCATTGACGAACACTCCACTGGCGGGGTCAACGAATCAAGGGTTTACATCGCAGAGATCACAAAAAAACTACTTTTGACTAACTCTAATCAGGTCATTTTGATTCACAATCATCCCTCAGGGAACTTAAGGCCATCCTCTGCTGATGAGATGATAACAGTCAAGCTCAGAGAAGCACTCAATTACTTTGAAATCAGGGTACTGGACCATCTGATCGTTTCAGATAATGCCGGTAATTTTTTATCATTTAAAGAAGAAGG
>JAGOCT010000318.1 GCA_017998585.1 Candidatus Cloacimonadota bacterium
GTATTGTAAACAAGGTTTTTTATTGTTTCTTCATCGTACTGGTTAACGGTTGAAGAGGCTACTTTCTGATCAATCACGGCTTTATAAAAAACAGACAGATTTTGACCACTCATGTGATGGGAAATCGCATTCTGGGCAAAGCGGGCATCATAGCTGTCTGAAAATGAAATCCATAATTCAAAATCATCTGCCCTGGACGTTGACAAGACGATTTGCTGTATTTTTGAAACTAATTCTTTCATTTAGAACCTCCAACACGGATATTTCTGAATCGGGCAGGGGCTGCACCGTGAGTCATACGGCCTCTTTGTCCCGGCTGACCTTTTCCACAGTTTACAACGCCAAATGGCTGCCAGAAACGTTTATCACATATCGCATCGCAAGCATTCCAGAATTCCGGATTATTGGAACGGTATAGTACTTTTTTAAGTGGTCTGACCAGCTTGCCATCTTTAATCTCCCAGAAGAAATCACCACCAAATTGGAAGTTCACTCTGTGCTGATCAATAGAAAAAGAGCCACGTCCCTGAATATAAACGCCATCTTCGGTGTCATTGATGAGCTGGGCAGGGCTTAATTCTTCTTTGCCGGGCAAGAGATAAAGGTTTGGGATACGATTGATTGGCTGATCATAATAGTGAGTGGCACGATTACAGCCACGTGAATAGTCCAGACCGATTATTGGTGCAGTTTCACGGGTTGTACCATATTCTTTGAGAATACCGTCTTTAATGATGTGCCATTTTTGACCAGGTACACCATCATCATCAAAACCGGCAGTTGCCAGTCCACCTTCTAAGGTATTATCTCCGACAAAGTTGACGATTTTAGAACCGTACTGATAATTGCCAAGCTTTTCAGGCGTAGCAAATGAGATGCCTGCAAAATCAGCTTCCCAGCCTAAAACACGGTCTAATTCGGTTGGATGACCTACAGATTCGTGCATGGTTAAACCCAGATGATTAGGGTCTAAGATGAGGGAACGGCGTTTTTCTTCGCCAATTTCATCGGCATGGACCTTCATAATCGCTTCTTCAGCGATGTATTTTGCTCTGTCAATCAGATTCAGTTCATTCATCCATTCCCAGCCGATACCGCGTCCACCTTCATCGAAGGTACGGCTCTGTGTGTCTGTATCTGTCATAGCATAGGCTGTAATCATCGGATTGATATATAGCGTATTGATATCGAGACGGGTACCTAAAGTGGAAGCATAAAGCTTTTCATCTTTTTGGGCATTAAAGAAAGTCACCGCTTTTTTGATTTCTTTATAGTTGAGCATACGGCGGTTGATTTCCATGAATAATTCTGCTTTTTCTTTTAATGGGATATTAAAAGGGTCTATTTTGAAAGGGGTACGATATGTAGCATCGTAACTTTTTTCATTAGCTAAACGTAAGCCTGCTCCATTTTTTACCAATGCAGACAGCTTCGCTGTTTCAAATGCTTTTTGAACTGTTTTTACCAGCGCTTCATCAGTAAAAATATTACTGTGCGCAAAACCCCATGCGCCATCTTTCATAATGCGAATGCCATAACCATAAAGCACGTTCTGATTCGATTCCTTTACACTAAAATTCTGTAAGTAAATCGACTCGGAAGTGGTCTTCTGAATACGAATGTCTGCATAATCAGCACCAAGCTGAACTGCTTTTTCGATCGCCATTTCAAGATACTTCATCTGCACCTCTCTTTATTTTTTTTTGCTTTTGAAATGATAAAATAAACCAACAAACATCAGAATTGCCCCAACAACAGATAACATCGCAGGTACATCATTTCTCCATATCCACCCCTGATTGACCTGTACGATGCCTAACATCTTCAAAATCTGATATTGAAAAACTAAGATAGCCCCCACGATAATAAATACCCTGCTTTTTTTTGTATAATTCATTTATGCCTCCCTTTATGATAAATTCAATATGCATAATATGTACCAAAAAACAGGAAAACTGACTTCTTGTTCTTTTTATTTTAATCTATTAGCAATAAAATATTCCTTTAAGCTTCCTTTAGATGCCTTTGTGAATGAATCGATAAAAACAGGGTCATTTAATATTTTGAAGAGAAAATAAAAAATCCCCTCCGAAGAGGGGAAAACTGAGTTTAAAAAAGCTTTATTTGTTTACTTTAAAGCTGATATCGCCATTTTCGAAGAAATTAACGATTTGTTTTGCAGCAGCAAGTCCTGCGTTAATATTCGCTTCTTCAGTCTGAGCACCCATTTTTTTAGGAGTAGCGAAATAACGTGGTAAATATTTTGCCATTTCAGCGTTTTTATCAGATTCGATATCGGTGGCATATTTGAAGTCTTTTCTTTCTTCAAAAAGTCTGAGGATAGAATCTTCGCAAACGACTTCTTTACGTGCTGTGTTGACCAGGCAGGCACCTTGTGGCATCAGAGAGAGTAAATCATAATTGATAGATTTTACAGTTTCTTTTGTCTTAGGTAAATGTAATGAAATATATTCGCAAGTCTTATATAATTCTTTGACATCTTCCACTTTTTTAATGCCGTCTTTTTCCATTCTTTCAGCACTTACAAATGGGTCAAATGCATAGACTTCCATGCCAAAACCTTTCGCTATCTGCGCAACATAATAACCAACATTGCCATAAGCATGAATACCTATTTTTTTCCCGCGTAATTCAGTACCGCTTTTACCGTTGAATGCATTACGTGCCAAATATACCATCATGCCAAAAGCGAGTTCTGCCACTGCATTGGAATTCTGACCTGGTGTATTCATTGCTGTAATCCCTTTTGCAGTACATGCTTCAAGATTAATATTGTCATAACCTGCACCTGCACGAACTACGATTTTCAGATTCTTTGCCGCATTGACCACCTCTTCGGTCACCATATCACTGCGGATAATGACCCCATCCACCAGCTCAATTGCTTTTACCAGTTCTAATGGATTGGCATAGTTTTCAAGCTTAATTAGTTCATAACCTGCTTTGTTGAAAATATCACAGATACCATCAACTGCTGGCTTAGCAAAAGCCTTTTCTGTAGCGAGTAAAATCTTTTTTGACATAGATAACTCCTTTTGGATTTGTTATTTTGTGTCATTTTTACCACATACGGATTCTTTTGTCAACAATATTCTTTCGTTCCTGCAGAAAATGATCGTAACTCATTTATAAAACGACTTTCCGTTGACTTTTACTGCTTTGAATAAGAGCCCTTATGGCTAATAAATAGAGTTCAATCAGGGCGATCAGAGAAAAGTCTTGACTTTATTTTTCGAAAGTACTATCTTCACAGTTATTGGAGGTGAAAATGAAGCCATACCAATTGTTTTTGAGCCTATTACTCTTTTGTTTGATCATGACCGGATGTACCCAAAAAACAACAGAAACAGGCGTTACACTGCCAGAAATTCAAAGCAGGGTAACGACATGTATCGATTCGATATGGGGAGAATATGTCTCTGAAAACAATCTCAGTTAC
>JAGOCT010000319.1 GCA_017998585.1 Candidatus Cloacimonadota bacterium
TCAATATTATTTTGAATGGTATTCATACCAATATTTTCGACAGGACCTTCTACTGAACCTAAATTAGGAGTAGCCCCTTCTCCAATGTAAAAAGCGGTATAATTACCTGTCACCTGATTGTGTCTGATGACTGGACTGGAAGAAGCGCCAGCAATCATAAAGCCTGCACCGGAATTGGCATTACCTGTTATGAAATTATTTCTGACAATATTGTATTCAAAAAGTCCTGAAGTTTGACGCAAGTTCAAGCCTGTTAAGTTATTCTCAATCAGGTTATATCTGACTGTTGGATTTATTCTGGAACCGCTGGTAACATCCCATGCGTTAATTCCTTGTTTTAAATTATGATGAATTCGGTTATTGGTAATAAGCGGATTACATTCTCCATTTACAGATTGATTCTGAAGATGTATGCCGCCATAAAACTGAGTACCCAAACCATTATTGTAAATATCACAACTATCGACTACTACATTAGAATTTTGAGTGATATTGATCCCTGATTTCAAAGAGCCGGAGATCTTGGTTTGCTTAATCAGGGTTTGAGCCATACCACCAATACCATAAATCCTGACACAGTTTTCTGTAGCATCATTGACATGACATTTGATAATACTGACTGGAGAATTAATTGGGTTAATTCCATTTTCTACTTTATCAATCCTACAGTGTTTAAAAATACTGGTTTGATCCAGAGATTCAAGTCTAATCCCTTTCCATCTACCGGTGCTATTGAATCGTATTGAATCCGTTTCAGTTCCCTCGGCAATAATATGCCCCTGAGCAGTAATTTGAAACAAGCCATTTACATTGATCAGTACACCAGGTTCAATTGTTAAAACCTGACCAGCCGGAATACTGATATCAGCAACAACATTGTAGGGGCTGTTAGCCACTGACCATGTCCCAGACTGACTTCCCGAAACGTCTGTTGCCAGCAACATTACTGAAAGCAACAGTAACCCGAATAATACGAAATATCGCATTTTGTCCTCCAATTTATCTCTCTCTCTTTTTTTGTTATCACACGCTTGCTTATATCGGAAAGCACTTTATTCTATCTGAAGTAATTAGATTATAAATGCGAAATAAAGTCAAGTAAAATTTTATTTGAAATATGATGAAATTTAGAAAAATTGTTACTTTCTTTATCCTTAGATTAAAGAAAGTAACAATGAAATTAAATCAATTTTAAGCCAAGAGCAACACTTTACTTCAGATATTTATCCATAATCTTTTGATAAGTGCCATCCTTTTTCATATCATTCAGGTACTTTTGAATTTGACTGATTGTTGCATCTGGAGTTGATTTGTGAAATGCAAAATACAAATCAGAAGAGAGTAGTGTATAGACGCTTTCATAATCAGCCAGATTTTTACCCTGAGTTTTCAGTTCCCAGCGTGCCACATTTTCTTCATAAGCCCAGAGATCAATACGATCAGCTTCCAGTTTTTTGATATTAGAAATCATATCTGCTGATAAATCTACATTTTTTACACCTGCTTTTTCCAGTAACTGATGACCAATATCTTCCCGTATTGCACCTACGTGATACTTTGCAATATCTTCTTTGCTTTTAATTGATATTTTTTTTGATTTTTTAGCATGAAGTACGATTTTGGTTGGAGAGATTGGACCTACCCATTTAAACATTTTTTCTCTTTCAGCACTTCGTGTCATTGCAAACAAAATGGTATTCGGTTTATCCTGCACATCTTTATATCCCCTTGCCCAAGGTAACAGCTGTATATCCTTAATCGTTTTCTTAGAACCATCTCTTTTAAACATCTCAACCATGATATCTGTAGCAATACCTTTTAGTAAACCATTCTGTTCAAAATTGTACGGTGGATACTGCTCTGTCATTATGACAAAATTATCCAAAACAACAGCATTTAAGGTTGTAAACAACAATACACCTAACACACTCAACACAAACCATGTTTTCTTCTTCATTTCACCCTCCATATTTCTAATATAAATGAATATAGTGAATAACAGCAGTTTGTCAATAATAATTTTTGTTTTTTTAGAAAATTCTCTTATTTTCTTATTAAGAAGGAGGTGTATATGTTCTGTCCAAAATGCAAATCTGAATACGTTGAAGGCATAAAAACATGCCAACACTGTCAAGTGGATCTGGTTGAATCTCTTGAAGAAACAGGAGAAGATGTTTACGAATATCAGGAACTGGTCTCAGTATATGGACCTGCAGATGCCGGTGCAATGGCGATTGCAAAATCTCTGTTGGAAGATGAAGGCATTAAATACTTCGTCAAAAATGAAATCCTGCAAGAACTGATGGGTGTCGGTCGTTTTAGTACCGGGTATAATCCCATTTTTGGTCCTGAGTTGATTCAAGTCGCTCCAGAAGATGCAGAAAGAGCCAGTGAAATCCTAAAAGACATTATTGTTCTGCCTTCTGATTCTGATTTTGAATTAGATGAATAAGATTTATGTAACATTTTCCCTGATTACAGTTTTAAAGTTAAAATCAGCTCTTAAGCTAGGAGCTGAAATAGTGTGAAAAACCAGTTAAACTGAAATCGTTCAAGGAGGTAATTTCAAAATGAAATGGAATAAGTCCATTATCTTCGTTGTCTTATTAGCTGTTCTGAGTATGAATCTGATGGCTCAGAAAGGTGGTTCAAATCCAAAAAGCCCATTTGTTAACATTGTTAAAGAAGTAAGGGAATCTGTTATTAATATCAAAGTGGAAGGCGAAGAAAAACTCACTTTGGATAATCGTCTGCCATTTAATGATGATTTCTTTAAATATTTTTTCCCTCCACAAGCCGAAAGCCGAAAATTTGTATCCATGGGCAGTGGTTTTATTTTTAAAAAAGAAATCATTAAAGAAGATAAAAATATGGTTGAAATCTTCATGTTGACCAATAATCATGTGGTCAATAAGGGGAAAGATGCAAAAATTACCATTACTCTGGCTGATCAGGAAAAACTTAATGCAGAAGTAGTAGGATTTGACCCGGAAACAGATTTAGCTGTAATCAAAGCGAAAGTCGATAAGAAAACCCCAATTGTTGTTGCTCCATTAGGAGATTCAGATAAACTGGAAATAGCAGAATGGGTGATTGCAATTGGTAATCCGTTTGGCCAACTTGGACTTGACAGAACCGTTACAACCGGTGTTGTTTCAGCTATCGGCAGAAGCGGTCTGACATTTGGCAATGATTCTCCGGTATTCCAGGATTATATTCAGACAGATGCAGCGATCAATCCTGGAAATTCAGGAGGTCCTTTACTGAATATTGATGGTGAAGTCATTGGTGTTAATGCCGCTATTACCAGCAATTCTGGTGGCAACATTGGCATTGGCTTTGCGATCCCGATCAATCTTGCCAGAAAAGTAGCAAATGATCTGATTGAGAAAGGAAAAGTGGAAAGAGCTTTTCTTGGTATTACACCTCAGGATATTACAGCTGAAATCAGTAAATCT
>JAGOCT010000320.1 GCA_017998585.1 Candidatus Cloacimonadota bacterium
GTATTAATGGGTATTCAGGGATGTGGAAAGGGTACCCAGGCAAAACTTCTTGCAAAGCACTATTCATGGTTACATTTAAACTTAGGTGGATTGTTTAGGCAAGAAATAACCCACAAGACTAAGATTGGAAATGAAATTAAACATTATATTGACCAAGGGCATCTTGTTCCTGATCCAATCGTGATTGAAACAATTGAAAAGACTCTTGGTAAAAAGAAAAGAGGTTTTTTGTTTGATGGATTTCCCAGAACTTTAAATCAAGCACATTATCTGGTTGATAAACACGAAGTGAATATGGTCATATATCTCGATTTGGATGATGAAATAGCTCGGTCAAGAATGGATTCCCGAAGAATCTGTTCAAACTGTAACAAAGATTATAATATCTTGTCAAAGCCACCTGTAGAACATGATAAATGCGATGTCTGTCATCATGAATTAATCCGTCGTGCTGACGATTCATTAGAAGGAATCAATCAAAGAATAAACCTTTTTCATGAACAAACAAAACCTTTATGTGATTTCTTTGAGGAAAGAGGCTTGTTATTGAGTATAAATGCCAATCAAGAAATCAGTATTGTCAATCAGCAAATCATGGATGCTATCGATAAAATGAAAAAATGAAAAGATTAATCGCCTTAATCGATCTGTCTTTCTTCTTTATTGCAGTATTTAATCTTCTGCTAATTCTTATTATACCTTCAAATACAGATGAATTTTCCTGGCGAATCAATTATATCTATACATTTACAACAGTCATTTTATTGTTAGTCAGATCCTTACTGGTTCTGATCAGAGAAAAATTTTCCACAAATGCTTTCCGAAGAATCAGTATAGACCTTTTTTTTATTCTGACAGGATTGTTCTCAATACGTTTTTCATTAAAACTGTTTCAATTTTACGTACTAATCAGAGAAATTTTAATTGTATTTCAAAAAGTTACAAATGAAAAACTTGAAAAAGACTATTTCAATAACCTGTTTAAATATCCTACTTTATGGATTATTTTGAGTTTTTTTGGCGCAATCATACTGGGCTCATTTGCTTTAATATTGCCAGGTATGACTAATAAAGGATATTATTTAAATTACATTGATGCGCTTTTTACTTCAACTTCAGCAATTTGCGTAACGGGACTTACTGTCACAGATACAGGAACCAGTTTTTCTGTCTATGGTCAATTGGTGATTCTCACTCTGATACAGATTGGTGGATTAGGTATAATGACTATTTCGAGTGCACTTGCTTTGGCTATAGGTCAAAAATTTTCTCTCAGAAGTGGAGCGTTAATGCAAAATGTATTATCCCAGGGTAATTTGACCAGCTTTACCCAGTTGATTAAAAATATCATTATTTTTACATTTACTTTTGAAATAATGGGTGCTCTTTTATTGATTTATCCGCTATACAATAGATTAGGAAATATGTTTCAGGCCGTTTATTATGCTATTTTTCATTCAGTTTCAGCTTTCTGCAATGCTGGTTTTGCTTTGTTCCCAGACAGCTTTGTCCAGTTCAGAACAAATCCTTTGTTGAATTTAACAATTTGTATGTTGATTGTTTGTGGCGGATTAGGGTTTGCAGTAATTGATGATTCAAAAAAATTGTTTAAACGAAATACTCATTTTTCTCATTTAAAACTCCATTCAAAAATTGTTTTAACAACTACTTTTTTTCTGTTACTTGCAGGGACTTTTCTTTTTTTTGTGTCGGAATATAATTATACAATGAAATCATTTCACTTTTTTGACAAACTGCTTTCTTCTTTTTTTCAATCTACTACTACCAGAACAGCTGGCTTTAATACGATTGATTTTTCAAAAATTAGTTATGCATCCGTTCTGATTTCAATCATTTTGATGTATATCGGAGCATCACCTGGTTCTACTGGTGGAGGTATAAAAACACCAACCCTTGCGATTATTATCCTGTCTGTTGTCTCCATCATAAAAGGTAAACGAGATGTTACAGTGTTTAATCGTCGATTTTCTGATGAAATCATGATGAAAGTACTTGCTTTAATTGCCTTATCACTGTTTTTTGTCATGAGTATAGTTTTTATTCTATTACTAATAGAGCCATTTAGTTTTGAAAAGATATTGTTTGAGTCTTTCTCTGCTTTTGGTACAGTAGGCTTGAGTATGGGGATAACAAGTTTTTTATCAAACTTTGGGAAACTTTTAATTATTATATTAATGTTTATAGGAAGAGTTGGTCCTTTAACATTCATATTTCTTTTTGCTGAAAATGTACTACCTTTGAAGTACGCAGTTCCGCAAGAGAATGTAGATATTGGGTAAACAAAATGAGTTTTAGACTATGTGTCTGATACGTATTGAGAGGTTGAAATGGCAAAATTTGCTGTAATTGGTTTAGGAAAATTTGGAATGACAGTGGCTACAACGCTCTATAAACATGGGGCAGAAGTGATTGCCATTGATAATAATCAGAATTTGGTTGATGAGGCGCAAAGCCTTGTAACAAGTGCCTACAAAGTCGATTGTACGGATGAGATTGCCATTAAACAGTTGCAGCTTCACGAAATGGATGCGGTAATTTTGGCAATTGGTCAGAATATTGAAGTGAGCATCTTGACTAGTGCTATTTTAAAAAAAATAGGGGTTGCTTATATCCATGCAAAAGCTGATAACAAACTGCATGGAAAAATTCTGGAAATTATTGGTGTGCAAAATGTAGTATTCCCTGAAGAACAAATAGGGATGCAGCTTGCCAATACCCTTTTGTCGAGAAATATAGAAAAATATGTGGATCTTTCAACCGGACACAGCATTGTTGAATTGATTGCACCAAAGGATTATATCGGAAAATCATTACAGGAATTGGCTTTACCTTCTGAAAAACATATCAACGTCATTGCTATAAAATCAGAAAGGCTGATTGTTACTGAAGATGGTAACAATTCTGTTGAGAGACGTATTAATGATTTACCTGGAGCAAACGATATTATTCAAAATGGTGATGTGCTCATTCTTTTAGGTCCTAAAAACAGAGTGAATGAATTAATTATTGAGACATCAAAATAGGAGACTTTATGAAGCTGGGATTATCCTCAAAAATTCGCCTTTTTATATTATTAGCCATGCTAATTAGTATATCAAGTTATTTTTCTTTGCTGTTTTTTATATCAGGATCTGATATTGAAAAAAACTTAAAGAATGATTTATCAAATATTATATGGGGATCTTTAATTCTCAATTTTGGTCTTTCGCTTTATCTGATTGGTAATATCGGAAATTATATACATAAGTCATTGGCTGCTGTCAGATTTCTGATTCAGGAAATTTCCAAAGGCAATTACAATGTTCTGGTTGATATTCCTTGTGATACTGACCCTGAAATCCAAAATGTCATGGGATCTCTTGATTATATGCAAGAAGTTATTCTCCACTATGATAACCTGAAAAAAGAAAAGATTGTTGAAAATCGTAACCG
>JAGOCT010000321.1 GCA_017998585.1 Candidatus Cloacimonadota bacterium
ACCCAGCATATAATAGGCATATTGAGTTCTTGAGGGATATACACTTCTGGTTGGAAGAAAATCTGAAAATTGGTAATACTTTGAGGTGATCAACTGTTGTTTTTGCAGATTGTTAACAGCACAGTAGTTTTCAAGCAAATGCCAGCCCAGTCCGTCAATAAAGATCGCAAGTGTATTCTGGTTTTCAGTTATCTCTTTCTGTTTAAGATAAATATCTCTCAGACCTGTTTCCGGATAGTCAGTCCATACACAAAGAATTGTATCCTGATTGCTTGAAAAATGAGTCATTTTAAATTCAATCTGAATGTTTGGATTTGAGATGATTTCATTTCCCTGATTGGTGATTAAGAGTTGCTTTTTGTCTTTTTGGATAAATTGTGGTTTAAACTGGTCAGGAATCTGGTATTTTGAGGCAATATGTCCGTTTTTCTCAGATTGTCCAAGTAAACTTGATTGAGAGAGGATGTAATCAAATGGTTTTATAAAATCCTTCTGAAAGACACTGTCAATCAGAGAAATTGCATAAGGGGATTCTTTACTATCGATTGAGATATACTTTATATTTTTTATACTGCAAACTGGAGGCAGTTCGTCTGAGCTGAAAGAGATTTGACCCTTTTTATCTGACCAGTTGATCAGTTTCAGCATCTCTGGTTTTATCAAAACGCCAATGTTATTGTCTCCACAGATTAGGATTTTTTGAGAATCATATTGATTAATCAGAGATTTAAACTCATTCAATGTATTAATATGAGTGCCAGGTATAACATCTCCATAAACCTGCAAAGAAAACAGATTGAGATGAAGGCTTAATAAGAATAAGATAAGGATGAGATAAGAATTGAAAACTTTCATCTGTTAATCTCAATTTTATCAATCATTTTAGATTTTTTATTGAAGATGATGTTAATTTTTGCATTATCACCAGATAGAAATTTTGTTTTTATAACTGTTTCATCGATCTTGTCTGTGGGTTGGTCAAACAATATGATCGTTTCATCAAATGTCAGACTGAAAATATGCTTAGGCCACATTCCACCAGGCATGGAAGGACTCTTGATATCTATCTTTCCATCTTTGTTTCTAATTAGTACTGCATTTTTTAAGAATTGCTCATAATTTAATTCCATTATCAGCCCATCATGGGTTTCGATTCTTACTGGCAGTTGAACTTGTTGAATCGCCAGACTATACAAATCTTTAAAGAAGTAGCCTTGTATATTGGTAAAGGGCTGAGGATTGTTGTGTAAAGCGATTTGATTATGTAATGTGCTAAACAGATAGATGGTTTTAACCGGTGGATATACTGTTTGCTGAATGGTTTTAATACTCTTGATATCTGTTGCCCAGTACATATCTCTTAAAGTGGCACTCACCACTCTTAAATGGCTTTCATCTAGTAACTTCCCATTACGCTTGTATGCCAGAATGGGTTGATGCTCAGAAATCTCTTCATAAGTTAATTTTACCTGATAATTATCAGTCGAGTTGATTTCCAGTCTGTCAAATTGTTTGATATGATACACAGATAATATTTCTTTTAATAAATAGCCTTCCCATTCATCATCGCTGACTTTTCCGTTTTTATCACGATGTGTTTGGAATTTAACCACACTCAAATGTTTTAGAGAATCTAAAACAAGTGTTTGTTCTGCTATGTGATCAGAATAAATTGTGATTGCATTAAGTGACAGGGATAAGAGTAATACGAATATAAAAATGATTTTTTTCATGAAGACCTCCATTTGTATTTGTTATCGTACTGCAAGCATCATGCTTGCAGAAAATGCTTCAAGCAAGATGCTTATAGTACGTTTTTTTTACTAGCTGGTAGCTTGCGGTACATTATTTTCACAAGCTGGTAGCTTGCGGTACAACATACCACCCCTCCATGTGAGGAGAATTAGAAGCTAAAGCTAGTGTTACACGACTATTTTTAATTTTTTAAGTTCTATAAAGATTGCCCATGCCAGAATACCACCTAAGACAGCAGATATAGAGGCAATCCCCAAAGATACCATCATGGGTATTAATGGCATACGAAATATGACCAATGCAATGAGTAAAGCGCCTGTACAATTTGCTGTCAGACAGTATAAAATGGAAGAAATAAAATTTCTTTTATGGTATAATAGAGCAACCAGTTCAATCATTAAACCAGGCAAGCCGTATGATACGATAGAAAAAATCCCATGATTTCCAAAGAACCCTAAAAATAAGACAACAAGTGCCTGAGTCATACCGGTTAAAAAAGCAGATCCTCTTTTGGGTACCAATAGTTTTGCCAGCACCAGCCAGGACATATAAATACCACCAGCCAGCGAACCTCCAGGGATCATTAAGGGGGAGGATATTAAATGTACTAAAGGAGTAACAACCGGCTTGATTGCCAAGCCGATTGCACTCAATATTGCGATAATTAAGAGTTCATTCAGAGAGAACTTTAACATTAAGCCTTTGGTACTAACTGAATCTGCATTAATTTTTTAAATTTTTTCTGAGCATTTGGCATATCAGGGAAAGAAGGGAAGATCGTTCTTTTTGAATCTTTCAGCCAATATCCATCCTGGATTTGTGCCCATGTATATTGTTGGGTATAAGTCCCATTATCGGTAAATACGTAATCATATTCAGCAGGTGTGGTTGTAACGAAATCAGTAATAAAACTGCTTAGCTTAATGCCCGCTTCCATTAAACTGTCATAATTTGCTACCTGGTTTTCAGCTAAAGCATTCATTTCAAATAATACTTTTGAACCATCCGCTTTAATGACCTGAACCGCTCTGAACATCTTGATTTGACTCAGATATTTTACGTCGAAAGCAGTCTCAACATCTTCTGAAGCAAAATATGATCTGAATGATTTATTAGGAAGTAAAACGCCTGTTTTAAAAACATCCCAAGTCAAATCATTATATCCTCTGTCTCTTGGATTAAATCCATCAGAAGCGATCAATTGATAAGCAAATAATCTCTGTGTTTCATCATCAGAAGTATTACTTACAAGTGCATCAGTCATTTCTTTTGTAATAAAATGGGTTAAAGGAAGAGACGCTGTGGTTTCTCCATTATAAGAAACATCTGTCAACAGAGAATCAGGGAATACGGTGTCTTGGGCAGGCATTGCATAAACACTGTCAGCATTTGTTGCCATTTGTGGTGGATTGGGTGTGTTTGGTGATGTTGTGTTGTTGTCGTCTTTTTCGCTACAAGCTGTGAATAAAATCATCAACATTACGAATAGTGTTACAAAGAATGTTTTTTTCATAATTCCTCCTTTTTATATAAAAGAGGCAGCAGGTTAACCTACCGCCTTTCCTAGATTGGGAGGCTAATCTGTTTCCGGATTAACCCTATCGGTGTCAGTTCATGCCCTATGGTTTAGATCCTGACACTCGGCAGATTTAACAATAATTGATAAATAAATAAGATTGTCAAGTAAAATTTTTA
>JAGOCT010000322.1 GCA_017998585.1 Candidatus Cloacimonadota bacterium
GATCAGAGAAGTTGTCTTTCATAAAAATCCTTCAACAGATTCGCACGAATTACCCTGATTTTCTTCTCGATTACAATGTTAAAGGAGTCGATGAGCTGTTTGACAGTCTAAATCAGTTTAAATTGCTAAGATCACGCTTAATTTATATTATGCTATTAATGGTTCTTCTGATTATGTTTTATTCCAGATCTTTCTATGAGATGGCAAATATGGATTACTGGCGAGTATATATTCGCGCCGGAGGAGATATCTCTAAAAGGCATAAATCTTTCACGGTTAATTCATTGATACTTTATGTTTCTGGCACACTATTAAGTTTATCTGTTGCGCTTTATGCCAGTAATCAGCTTTCCTGGCAGGAAAGCCCAATCATGGAGCTGACTGCTTATATGCTGAAAAACCCTTTGATTCTATTGGTTTTATCTTTGCCGATTGTGGCTGATGTATTGTGTTTTATTTATTTAAGAAGGAAAATATGATACGGTATTTACCAAACATTTTAACCATTCTGCGTCTTATCGCAGTACCAGTTTTTGTTTTGATGATGTATTATAATCCATTTATCGCAATGTGGATTTTTATTGGTGCGAGTATTACTGACTATTATGATGGCTATATTGCCCGCAAATACAACGTCATTTCTAATTTCGGTAAACTAATGGATCCGCTTGCAGATAAAATCCTGGTTCTATCTGCAATGGTGCTACTCTGTATTTCACCAATTCGTTATATTCACTGGTCTATTGTTGTAATTGTTGCACTCAGAGAACTTGCGGTAACACTCCTCAGAGATTATTATCGTTCTAAAAATATCATCATTGCGGCTAATATATGGGGTAAGCTAAAAACTGTCTTACAAATGGTTGGCATTATCAGTGCGCTCCTATACTATTCTTATGGGATTGTTATCCCATACAAATTCCCTTCAACAGTTAATTATGCGATTTTACTATCAATTAAAATATTCTTCTGGATTATCGCTTTAGTTACAATTCTCTCAGGCATGAACTATTTTATCATTAAAAAGAAATAATGAGGTTTTTTTATGAAAAAATATCTGATTTACTGTATGCTGGCAAGTCTCTTTCTTTGCACATTCCTTTCGTGTACAAAACAAGAGAATAAATCTGGTCTTTCAAAAAAAACAAATAAACAAAATGATACGAATGCTTATGATCCCAGCAAGCCTATGTCATGGGGTCAGGATCAGGTGATCTATGTCTTTGCTGATCCTGAAATATGGAAAGAAGCTGAATATTATATTCGTTACTCTCTTGAACGCGCTTTTTATACGGTTGAAAATGAAAAACTCTTTGAAGTCAGATTAGGAGATGTTAAGGCACTTGATCAGTTCTATAAGTATAAGAATCTCTTATTTTTATGTGATTTAAGTACAAATGAACCTGTCGCCCAATCGGTAAAAAAAATGATGAATAATGATATGAAAAGCTATGTCGAAAAGAATGGTAAAGGACTCTTTGCCAAACACAACTTCTGGGCTAATCACCAGTTTGTAGTCTTTATGATTGGCAATCACAAAGAGAATTTACTTGAATATAATAAGGAACAAAGTAATGAAGTATTTTATCATTTCAGACAAAAATTTGTACAGAGAATTGCATATAAAAACAGTCAGTTAAAGCCTGTCTCTGATAAATTGTTTAAAGAATTTCCATTTACGATTAAAGTACCTGATAATTATGTCCTTTTTAAATCAGATCCGAAAAATGGTTTTATCTCATTTATCTGGCGTTCCAGAGAAGATCAAAAACTCAATCCGGATAAATACATCTCAGTTTATTACGAGAAAATACCAGGTAAAACGACAAAAGTAATTGAACAGGAGTGGGTTAAAAACACCCGTAAAAAGATTGCCTGGAACTACTATGATGAAGATGAAATGCTTGACCAGGAAGTCCAATACGGACTGTTTAAGTTTCTGGATTATCCGACCTGGTATATGTCTGGACGCTGGCAAAACAACAAATACTTTATTGGTGGCGCATTCCAATCTATGGGTTTCTATGATGAAAAGTCAAAAACTGCTTATCTGATAGATACATCCGTCTATTTCCCTCAAGGAAAAAAACTAAAATTCTTAATGGAACTTGAAAGTATTGCGCATACTTTCCAGATTAAATAAAAGGAGAAAACATGAAAAAATCAGCCATTATCATGCTCTTTATTTTATCAGTTATCTTCAACTCTTTGATTCTGTATGTTTATCATATTCAGTATCAAAAAGAAAATGCCATTAGTAATCTGAACAGCAAAGATCCATTCAGAAAAGCATCAACTCAACGCGTTCAGGCTAATGAAGAATTGACCATGAATCGACGAAATTCGATAACAGAAGCCGTTTCTTTGATAGAACCAGCTGTTGTATCTGTCAATGTTATAAAAACTCAGGTTGTCCGTAGTAATCCATTCTTTGATGATTTCTTTTCTGACTTCTTTGGAGGTCAAATGCAAAGACAGGTTCAGAGTATTGGTTCAGGAGTAATTTTTTCTGAAGATGGTTATCTGATAACTAATGCACATGTGGTAGAAGGAGCCACTCAGATTAAAATTGTCTTGAGTGATGGACGTGAAATTGATGGTAAACTGATTGGTATTGACAGTGTTCATGATATTGCTATCGTAAAGTGTTCAGGTAAAGATCTCCCGGTAGCAAAGATCGGAAATTCTAATGACTTAATCATGGGAGAATGGGTAATCGCAGTGGGGAATCCATACGGTTTTCTCATGAAGGATAGTAAGCCATCAGTATCTGTTGGGGTAATATCTGCTATCAATCGGAATTTTGTTCAGAAGAAAGATGGAAAAGTTTACAAAGGAATGATTCAGACTGATGCAGCAATTAATCCTGGAAACAGTGGAGGTCCCTTAGTAAACATCAATGGAGACGTCATTGGAATCAATTCATTTATCCTCTCAGAATCTGGTGGAAGTGTTGGCATTGGTTTTGCTATACCAATTGACAGAGTAAAAAAAATAGCAGAAGAATTGATTCAATATGGACAAACAAGAGAACCCTATTTCGGTTTTAAAGTACAGGATCTGACGCCAATGATAGTTTCATATCTCAATTTAAAAAGTTTGGATGGTGTCATCGTAACAGCAGTAGATAGAATAGGACCAGCTAAAAAAGCCGGTTTAACAAAAGGAGACGTCATATATAGCATTAATGACGTTCAGATAAAAAATACGAATGATGCCGAACTCGCCGTGTCAGATATTGCACCTGGAGAAAAAGTAAGAATGGCTGTTATCCGTGAATCTAAAAAAATGATACTTGAGCTTAAAGCGGAAGAATACAGATAGCTGTGAAGTTAGCTACCGGCTTGCGATTGAATCTGTTTTGAGACAAGCAGGTTGCTTGACCTACGACCAGCTTGCGATTGAATCTGTTTTAAGACAAGCAGGTTGCTTGCCCTACGACCAG
>JAGOCT010000323.1 GCA_017998585.1 Candidatus Cloacimonadota bacterium
GATCCTGTTGATAATCCTAATAACAATCCCTCAATTAATGTTTTAATCATAATCTGCTTTCTTTTCTAATCTTAAAATGACCATAGCATACCGATATTCATCGTGTTATACTTTGAGTAAAAATCATTATCATTTACCATTTGGTAGGAATAATAAATATGGCTATATGGCATAAAATACCACATTAGCTGAATAGTATGGGTATTAATGACAACTTGTTTATACTGGTATCCATAAGAAAAATATACTTGATGCCAAATATGATTTTTGATTTCAGCAAAAATAGCGCTGGCATAATTTTCTTCACTATATTTTGCACCTGTAAGTACATAAGACTCAGCATTTAAGTCATAATTAAAATTATATTTAAGCTGTGCTCTAAGATAGTTAGAAGCTAAAAGGAATTCATGAGTATCATTTTGATAAACCATATGATTATATGCACTTAAAAAGGCATTTAGATTTGTACCCATTCGATATTTAAATCTGGCATGAGTAACAATCTGATTTTTATGCTGTATTAGATCAGATTGATTCCAAATCCATTCTGTCTGCACATCTAACCATTTAAAATAGTCAAATGTATGCTCATAGTTTAAGTTGAATGATAAACTATTATGATCGTAAACATCATTATTTTCATTTTTGGTAAAAACAGATGCACCAACAGATATACCCTTTACAAATTGATACTTTAGCTCACCATTATACATAAGGGCTGTTTTTTGGTCGTCATAATAATTCCATAATCCTGATAAACGTTTTCTTCGTCGAAAATCATCCTGCTTGTAACGTACAGTGTTATTTAAAGTAAGCCCATGCTCATAATAATCAAGACTATAAGAGAGAATATTTCTGTTATTTTTTTTATAAAATCCATTGTCTAAATCGAAATATAATGAAAGATAATCTGAATTTCCATGGTTACGATTTAAAACCGACAGATTACTAGATAATTTTTCGTTTGAGTAAGACAAATTTGCATAAAGATAATCATAAGATTTTTCCAGATAATCTCCAGGTTCGTTGTCGCTCTTACGAAAATGATTTTCAACATTCAGTCTGAGTGTTTTTGTCAAGTTGATATCAGCACTGATATAATTTAAGTAATAAGTATCAGTTTTCTCATTCTCATATTTTTGAGTCATCAAATCAAATCCAAAATCATATTGATTTTGAGCAGTCAATAACCCAAACAATAGAGAGAGAATGCAAATCAATAAATAGCGTTTTGAGGACATATTCTTACACATTCTCCGCATTGGGTGCATTTCGTTAAATCAATGGTCGCTTTTCCATTTTCATCAAATTCGATGGCATCAGATTTACATTTTGTAACGCAAATACCGCAACTGTTACAAGATTTTTTATCTATATTGTATTCTGTCTGAGTAACCTTTTTACAGGCAGCGATTAGCATAAAAACGAATATGACAAGCAGTATTATCAAAAGCTTTTTCATTTTGCCACCTTAATCGCCTGATAAGTACAGGCTTTAACACATAAGTTGCAGTTGATACATTTTTCTGTATCAATGACCGCTTTATTCTGAACTATACTGACCGCATTGACCGGACAGGTTTTTACGCAATCCTGACATGAGACACATTTACTTTTTTGTACATATACTCTGCCTAAAGCACCAGCAAAAGCGAATGTAATGCAAAGCAGTACAAGTAATAATGATACTGTTATCTTTTTTTTCATTTTACAATAAGTAGTTTTTTTGATACTTTTTCTTTTCCGGCATTCATCTGTACAAAATAAGTGCCACTTGGGGCATTATTCTTATTCCATGAAATATGACCTTTTGAATTATCGACTTTCCATTGATCAACTAATTCACCTTTGACATTAAAAATTCTAATGACTGCTATCTGAGTACCTTTTGGTAAAGTATAATCAATCTGTGTATTTGTTTGTACCGGGTTTGGATAGACATTCAATTTCATTTCAGACTGAGGTAAAACAACATCATCTCCTGCAACAACAGTCTCATATATCGCATTTCTGTTGCATTCTTCTACACAATCTCCACAACCTTCACATAAATTTGCATCAATTGTACATTTATGGGTTGAGGAACTATAAGTGATAGCGCCTACGTCACAAGCTGAAAGACAATTACGACATCCATTACATCTGGATGGATTTATTTGGTAAACAATGTTATTAACGGCGAGTAAAACACCCACAATAACAAGCAGTAATACGATACTGATCACTTTTTCTTTTTTCATTTCCTTAACCTCACATTATTCTTATTTTTTGTTTGATATTTAACTTCTTGTCAAATATTTCGAGATTTCATAATTCGTCAAGAAAAACATGATAAATCTGCAAAATTATATCAAGTATTTCCTTATCCTTTCCTTATACCTTCCTTATCCCTTCATTAAGATTTAAATGATTAGTATTTTTTAAAATCGATACTAAATAAAATATATTCCTAGTAAAAAAAAGGGATAATCAAATAAGACTATCCCTGAAATTTTTACTTAAAAATCATTTGTCATCGTCATCATCATCATCGTCAAAATCATCATCATCAAATTCATCATAATCTTTTACCCAGTCAGGACAAAAAAGGATATCTTCTTCATAATCCCAACCATCTACATTTTCAAGACCAAATCTTTGTAAAAGATCAGTTTCCCATAATGAGTATTTTACCCGTTCTTCTTCATCTACTGTATATACTAATACTGGGCGGGTATATTTTCGTAAATCGTATTTTTCATTTTCTACCAGATCAAGAAATTCACGAATCTTACTTTTTTCGTACTGAGCTCTCATCATATCTATCTCCCTCTGAATAACAGGCAGACATATTAATCATTATTAAAATCAAATAACCAACTAATACCAGCACTGACCTGTAACTTATCATAGTTTTTGGAATACTCTAAGTTTTCGTATTCAGAGTTCACTTTACGGATTTCTTTTATCACGTCAAGTTTAAAATTAAGATTTTTTAAAACATGGATATCAGTCCCTGCATTTACTTTGATTTTATTGTCTTTACGTGAAGCATGAATAGGGTCAGACAGTATCGAAAATTCACTCAGATAGACTACATTTTCGATGCGAATCCCGACATAAGGTGTATAATCTACAAAATTAGTCTTAGTGTATAAACGTGGAAGCTGATATTTTAATTCGAAAATATCTGATTCATAAGAGCAGTCTTTTTGAGTATCAATTATAACCTGTGCCATTTGATTATCTGACTTATTGTCATACTGACGAAAATAATAATATAAAACCAATGATCCTGGCAAATGTCTGCTATAAAGACCTATACCGCTTGTAAGTGCTGTCCCGTCATATTCTGTAAAATATTCATTATGATAATAATTTTCATATTTTCCATAGACTTCAATATCTAGTTTTTTGATAACAGGGTATTTTAAAGTCATTTTATAAAGATTTTTCTCATAT
>JAGOCT010000324.1 GCA_017998585.1 Candidatus Cloacimonadota bacterium
CTGTACCAATAATTATGGACCATATCAGTTCCCTGAAAAACTGATTCCATTAATGATTATGAATATGATGAAGCAGAAAGACTTGCCTGTTTATGGAGATGGACGTAATATCAGAGACTGGTTATTTGTAGAAGATCATTGTTCTGGTATTCATGCGATAGTAGAAAGAGGAAGAATCGGTCATTCATACAATATTGGTGGAGAAAATGAGTGGGAAAACATCAGACTGGTTCATGAAATGTGTAAAATCATGGATGAACGTTTCCCTGAAAATGCACCTCATGATCAACTGATTACTTATGTAAAAGACAGACCTGGTCATGACAGACGTTATGCGATCAATTGTGATAAGATCAAAAACGAGTTAGGATGGACTCAGTCTCTTGATTTCTCAGAAGGTCTTCGTAAAACAGTTGATTGGTATTTGTCTCATCAAGAATGGATTGAAAATATTACTTCCGGTGAATATCTGAAATGGATAGAAAAGAATTACGAAACCAGATAAAGTGATCTATCACAATTTTTTATGCAATAAAGAGAGCCACTTAATGTGGCTTTTTTTTATTTTTCCTGATCTTTCTTATTCAGTTCATCCTTAGCAAAATCTTCATTTGTTTCAGAGCAAATCTCTGCGATCTCTTCAAGAATTTCTGCAAGATTACTTTTTCTTTCAACTTCAGGCGGAGTCGCTTTATTAAGCAGTTTGCTGAACGGGTCATTCTGATTGTTTTTAATAGAGATTTTGTTTTCTTTTGCCATGTCCACTCCTTTTAAGCAAATATATTCATATTAGGCATATATGTCAATATATTTATTGTTTTTTTGATAAAAAGTCTTTAATTCCAACTCGTAAGATTAGGATATATAGATAGAATACTCATCAAAAAAATACTTAGGATTTAAAAACAACTATCTAAAATGATTTCACAGACAATTAGTGGAAAAATATTGTAAGTTTATACTTAAAGAGTATAGAAGAGACTCTCAAATAGGTTATCTCTACAGATTAAAGAAGACTATAATCGAACCCATGGGAGAACAAAGTAAATCCTGTTCTGACAATTTGTCAAAGACATGATTCAAAACTGATTGAAACTCTTCTTCTTTTTTTATCTGCATAATAGTAACTCCGTTGAAATTAAAGCCCTGATCAAACCTTGAAAGTTTTTCTCAGGGCTATTGTGATTGTTAAAGTGCTTTTATTGCATCTGCAATAGACTCAGCCCAACTGGTAATCTGATCCATATTGCTATCTGCCTGCCCGTTAACCCGTAAGCTTTCATGGAAGCAATCAGCTCCCATTGCCTTCGCTTCTTTTTCAAGGATTTGAGGAGCAGTACAAAAATTTGGCCAAAAATCCTCACCAACTCCGAAGGTGGCATACTTTTTACCATTCAGGTTAGAACCTTTCAGATTGCTGATGAAATAAATCATGTCATCCTGTAATTCACCATCACCCCAGGTAGAAGAACCAAGCAGTAAAATGTCATAAATTAGCGTTTCCTTGAAAGGGAAAACTGCTGCATTCTTTAGATCAGCTTCTACCCCTTTGTCCTTCAGTGTCAAACAAATAGCTTCAGCTATTTTTTCATTGTTACCTGTTGTGCTTCCAAAAATAATAGCGGTTTTCATCATGATACTCCTTTTCTCTTTTTATTTAGCAAGCCGGATGCTCGCTGTACTATCTCTTTTTGATTTTCTTTCATTATATCTTTCTACCTGTTTCAGCCGGTCATAACCCAACATGATACCCAGTATAAAGTCCTCTTCATCAGTAAAATCTGACAGGCATTTATTACCTATTCTGATAATCGCATCAATGCAATGTTGATTGCCAAAGAAGACATTAAACTTCGTTTCATCTATTTCTCTGATGAGATAAGGGATTTGATGACTTTTCAGTTTTTGTTCTGCTATAAATCGGTATTTATGATTGAGCGTATGCAAAATCAGATTTCTGATACCTTTTTGATATTCATAAATATGATGAATTAAGACCTGCATGATATCTCCTTTCTTTGAACTATTTCATTTTTTTGATTGTAACAGTATGATACTGTCAGCTTTTCTCTGAACTTCTTTCACGATTTGTTTTATCGCTTTACAGGAAATGCTTGCCCCTGATACTAATTGAATCTCATTACTCTTCGTAAATTGAGATAAAAAAGTGCTTCTTTCAATCTTTCTGATAAAAGCTGGCGTATCCTGACTGGAAATGATAGCAATCGTCTGGATTTTTTGCTGAGTATCAAATTCTAGTGCCAGATTTGTATTTCCGCTGTAACCTTTCACTTTGATAATGTATTCAGATGCAAAGAAGTAGGTCTTCTTTTGATCATTTCCGATAAAAACAGCATAAGGAATTGTTTCATATTCGTGATATTCAATTTTTTTTCCCTTAGAATAATCCTTTGCCATTAGCATAAATCTATCTTTTGCGGACTCTGTTCCATAGATCAAAACAGGAATAATCATAAAAATGATCAGGCTCTTTTTCATTTGATCATCATCATCTTTTGAAATTGTACTGAGTTGTTACATTTAATCTTACAATAATAAATCCCTGTGCTTACAGTCTGACAGTTATCATCGGCACCATTCCAGACCAGACTGTGTTTCCCCGCTTGCATATAAGCATTGACTAATGTTTTTACCCTTTGACCTTTGGCATTATAAACTTCAACGCTGATGTTGGAATTCTTTGCTAAATCATATTCAATTGTAGTTGAGGGATTAAAGGGATTAGGATAGTTTTTGATATAATTTACTGGTTTTAAGGCATATACGTCATCATTCTCCAAAGGAGATAAGACAATCTCCAAATGCGGTCTGTAAGCTTCATTGGCAAATTCTTTGGAATAAAACTTGGAAAACTTCTGATTACTGTTGGCAATAATTACAAATCCATGATTCTCTATTTCACCATTGATCCATTCCTGTACAAAATCTTTTATATCCACCTGAAAATGTACAATTGCATTACCCCCTGTACCGGAAAAGACATAAGGCATCATTTTATCCTGATGATAACTGATATGCTGCCTGATATTCCAGGTATTTTCATTCCATGCCGTATCAATGGCATAGAACTTTGTTCCGGTTGTTCCACCTGAAGGGCAACTGTATAAACGGGTTAAATGAAGAGAGGCTGATTCAATGGTTCTGCCTTCGTATTCAGACAAATCAAACTGCATCATAATTCTTTCAAAATGGTTGGTTGAAGTAAAATTAGCTGTCCATAACTGGGTGGTAACAGGATTGGCTCCCGTATTTTCAACATCAGTGTACATATCATCACTTGGATACAGAGTAACAGTTTCAGCAAGTAACAACATACTTGCAAAGCATAACATCATAATCATACTGATTTTTTTCATTTTCTATTCTCCTTTTTAATTAGAATCCGGTTTGTAACCTGACGATAAATGAGTCAGGAC
>JAGOCT010000325.1 GCA_017998585.1 Candidatus Cloacimonadota bacterium
GTAATGAATACTTTGCCTGGTATGATGCTAATGTAGAAGCAGATGATCTGCCTAAGTTGGGTTTAGATTTACAATCAATAACCAGCTGGGATCAATTCTATGTTTTTATGGAGTCAAAAGTCGGTTTTTATAAAATGAAAGTACCTCAGATGAAACGCTACCAGCAAAGAGAAGTACAATTGACAGAAATATTCCCCAAAATAATTCCTTCTCTTATCATTATGATCACACTTATTTGCGGATTGCTTTATTTCTTAAAAATAAAGTTTGACGCATACGATATCAGGTAAGGAGTTAAAAATGTTTAAATCTCTCTTTTATAAAGACTTAATGTTGTTAATCAAGGACTTTAAATTTCAGGTATTCTTTATTATCCTGATGATATTATTTATTTTAAGCGGGATTGCTTCAGCAAATCAGGTAAAAAAACAACAAAAAGAATATCAGGAAGAGATCAATTCTGAGATGAAATATGCTCAGAACAATTCGGGCAGAATGATGTATTTGATTGCCAATCAGGGGATTAAATACTATCATACCCCTGGTATTTCGGATATGGTGCTTGAAACAAAAGGCTTCCCAACGGCTTTAGGTACCAATATCTTGCATTTCAATCCTTACGCTTATAAAAGAACAGCAGAGGGTTATTCCTTCAGTTTGAACTGGCTCTTTATTTTGGGCTTGATTGGTTCTTTAATGGTGCTGATTTTCAGTTTTGATTCGCTTTCTGAGGAAAAGATTAATGGGATGCTGAAACTGCAAACTATCTCCGGATTAAGCAGAAGTCAGATCGTTTTCAGCAAGTTTTTATCTATCCTTACGCTTTATCTTCTGGCAATTATACCGGCAGGAACTGTCTCTTTACTCTTGTTCTCAGGGATGACCGGACTGTTTTCCTTTCTCTTTTTAGTTAAAACCATCCTGTTCATTTTGTTTTCAATCCCCCTGATTTCTTTTTTCATATTGATTGGTATATGGATTTCATTGAGTCGTCATCACATGAGTAATATTGTCATTGCCTTAAGTTTCTGGTTGATCTTTATTATTATCATCCCTCAATTAGCCAGTATTGTAGGGAAAAAGATATCCCCGATTGCTTCGCACAAAGAAATGAATCAAAGAATTCAAGATGCTGCCTCAAAAGTGCATAAAGAATATTACAAAAAATATACCTTTGATTTTGGGGGTAACGGGACTCTTGAAAAAGGGATTCGTTCTAAAGGCTTTGATGCTGCTGATGCTGCCAGAGCGAAACAGGCAGGTCTGAACAGGGAAATCTATTTCAAACAGATAGAAACCATTGAAAAGATTAGTTTCCTGTCTCCATACAGCATATTCAAACATGTTACAGAGATCATCTTTGATAAAAACTTTTACCGTATGAAAAAAGACATAGATCATCTGCAGATAATCCAACAGGCAATCAAAGATGAAATTCTGGAAGAAGATAAAAAAGACCCGGCAAGTATGCATCTCTGTTATGCTTATGCCGAAGGTGACAAATATGCTGTCATGAACAGAGGTGTAACACCTTTTTCTGATAAACCATATCCTCATCCTGAAAAACTCATCAATACCGACTTTCAGGAAGAAAGCCTGCTCGTCAAACTACAGCATATCTCATTATGGTTATTTGCCATGATAATGATTGATATGCTGTTACTTGGCACAATCAATATGATATTCAGAAAATACGACATCCGATAGAAAGGAAGTAATCATGATAAGAATAGATGATATAAGTAAAAGATATGAAGATGGGATTCTTGCGCTGAATCACCTGTCTATTAGTATAGCTGAAGGACAAATTTTTACACTGCTTGGCTCAAATGGTGCTGGTAAATCCACAACGATCAACATCATTTGCGGCTTCATCCCCCCTACAACCGGTGATGTGGTTATCAATAACTGCTCTTTGATGAAAAATCCAGTTGAAATCAAACAGCATATTGCCTATCTTTCAGAAAATGTCCTTTTATACAATCACTTCACCGGTTTTCAAAACCTGCAGTTCTTTGCCCGTCTCAGTGGCAAAAATATGAGTAAGTCTGATCTGGAAAATGTCCTTCGCGAAATCGGACTACAGGATCGTTATATTCATAAAAATGTAGATACTTATTCCAAAGGAATGCGTCAGAAAATCGGTATTGCCATTGCTCTGGTTAAAGATGCCTCTGTCTTTTTGCTGGATGAACCTTTTTCAGGGCTCGATCCAAAAGCGGCCTTTGATTTTCAGAACCTGCTGATGGACCTGAAACAAAAAGGAAAGACTATTTTAATGTCCACTCATGATATATTCCGAGCTAAAGAAATGGCTGATGTGGTTGGCATCATGAAAGATGGTTGTCTGGTCATGATCAAAACCCGTGAAGAAATGGAACATGACGACCTTCAGCAGATTTATCTGGACTACATGGAAGGAAGACTCGCATAAATGTTTTTTTAGCACGGAGGTGAAAAACCTCCGTGTTTTTCTATTGACAGCCAGTTCAAATAGTGCTATAGAATGATTAGAAAGTTGAGATATGATTGGAGGATTCATGGAAATAAAAGGTAAGATTGTTGAGGTAAACAAAGATAACATGAATGAACATCCTCAGTATATTTGCTATATCAATCCAAAACATCCCTGTTTTCACTTAAAGGACGAATGGTTACTAAAACGATTCGATGAAGGTTTGAAAATAAAATTATTCTATCCGGAAAATGCCAAAAAAGCAGAAGGCTTTATCGAATATACTTTAGGAGAAAATTGCTGGAGAGGACTCAATGCCAAAGGTTATATGGTCATACATTGCTTATGGGTTTCTGGCAAAAAGTATCGTGATAAAGGCATCGGAAGTTTATTGATTTCTGATTGTGAAAAAGAGGCTAAAGAACAAGGTTTAAACGGTGTGGCTGTTTTATGTAGTTCAGACGCATTTATGGCTGGTGAAGCAATCTTTTTAAAAAATAATTACACACTTGTTCAGAAACACGGGAAACACTATTCACTATATGTCAAACAATTCAGAGACGGAGAAATGCCATCTATTAATATCATTCCTCCAAAAACTGACAATCAGGGGACAGAGATTTTTTACTCACATCAATGCCCATGGGTGGCTCGTTTTATGTTTGAGCTGAAGGACTATATTAAAGAGAAAAACCTTGATATCAGAATAACTGAGATTACTTCTCCAAAAGAAGCGCAAAATATGCTCTCTCCATACAGCTCTTTTATTTTGACCCATAATGGAAAATTACTGGCTGATCACTATATTTCAATGACTCGTTTTGAGAATATTCTCAAAAAAGAAAAACTGATTTAGTCAGCCTTCTTAAGAGAGGGAGATTTCATGGAAAACGCAATATATGACTGGTTAATGCAAGGCGATTCTGCGCTCTGTTATCTGGTGAAAAAGGATTTATTGAATCAGGAAGACCAGGGA
>JAGOCT010000326.1 GCA_017998585.1 Candidatus Cloacimonadota bacterium
ACAAAAGCAGGTAATTCTATCTCACCTCGTCTTGAGCTTACTTTGACAATTTCACTATTAGAAAGACTCAGATTTTCTGCATCATCTACGGATATCATAACCATTGGCTTAGCTAAATGATTCAATCCTTCCGTTTTCCTGGTGAGTGTACCTGTATGATAGTGCTGAAGAATTCTACCTGTTGTCAGAATCAGGGGATAATTGTCATCTGTTAACTCAGCAGGAGACTTATATCCAATGGCTTTAAAAAGTCCAAGACCGCGTGTAAATCTATCTTTATGAAGAACAGGAGTGCCCATATGATCAGGAGAAGGACATGGCCATTGAATCCCATCTCTACCCCATTTAATTCCAGAATATGAGGGTGTTAGTTCTGTGATTTCTTCCCAGATATCTTTTTCTGAATCATAAGTCCAGTTTCCTCCCATACTATTAGCCAGCATTTGAATAATCAGCCAGTCGGGTTTTGCCAGACCAGGAGATTTTATTGCTTTATTCAGTCTCTGAACACGACGTTCAGTATTGGTAAAATGACCTGTCTTTTCAGCAAATGAAGCAGCAGGAAAGACAACATGAGCCATTTGAGCAGTCTCAGTCATAAAAATATCCTGAACAACAATAAAATCAAGTTTTTTAAAAACACTAATCATATGATTTTGATCTGGATCAGAGAGTAAAGGATTTTCTCCCATAATATATAGACTTTTTATGTGACCATTATCTGCCTGATTTATCATTTCCATCAAAGTTAATCCAGGTTTTTCAGACAGACTTCTCCCCCAGGCTTTTTCAAACTTTGCCTTTACCAGAGAATCATTAATTTTTTGATACCCACTCAGCACATCAGGCAATCCGCCCATATCACAGGCGCCTTGAACATTCGATTGCCCTCTTAGCGGATTTAAACCTCCTCCCTCTTTACCAAAATTTCCACAAAGAAGCTGTAAGTTTGATAAACTCATCACATTATCTGTTCCAGTATGATGCTGTGTAATACCCATCGCATAAAAAACAGAAGCAGTCTCAGCTTTTCCAAATAACTCTGCAATTTCAAAAAGAGTAGCTTCCGGAACATTAGAAAGTAATGATACTCTTTCTGGCTTATATTGATCTGATATCACTTCTGATTTAAAAAGTTCAAAGTCCTCTGTTCGCTTGTTTATAAAATCCATATCATGCCAGTTATTCGTGATAATAATCTGCATCAGACAGTTTATTACCGCCACATCCGTTCCTGGTTTCATAGAGGCATAAATAGTAGCATAATCCGCCATTTTAACTCTCTTGGGATCAATAACAATCAATTTCGTTTTTCCCAGTCGAACAGCCTGTTTAATATGAGCAGCAATAACAGGATGTGCTTCAGAAGTATCAGAACCGATTATCAAAATAACATCCGCTTTTTTTATACCGGCAATATCATTCGTCATTGCTCCGCTTCCTAGAGTAGCAGCCAGACCTGCTACTGTAGAAGAATGGCAAAGCCGTGCACAGTGATCAATATTGTTGGTACCAATTTCTCTTCTCATAAACTTCATGAAGGCAAAGTTTTCTTCATTAGTCACTTTTGCAGAACATAAACCGGATATCGCATCTGCTCCATATTGATTCTTAATCTCTTTAAAACGCTTTACAGTGAATGATATTGCTTCTTCCCAACTCGTTTCTCTGAAAGTGCCATTTTCTTTTATCAATGGTGTCTTCAGCCGTTCTGAACTATTAACAAAATCAAATCCATAACGGCCTTTTATACACAACATCCCTTTATTGACAATTGATTCTTCTACACCCGTTATTCTGATTATTTTATTTTTAGATTCATCAATATGTAGATGAATTTTACAACCCACTCCACAGTAAGTACACACTGATTCAATCTTCTTCAATTGCCATGGTCGGCCTTTTCCCTTTGCATTTTTATCGGATAAACAACCAACAGGACACAACTGAACACATTCACCACATTGAACACAAGACGAAGTCCCCATGCTTTTATTATTATCAAAGATTATTTGAGTTTGAAAACCACGCTGACCGTAATCAATCACTTCATTTACAACTGTATAGTTACATCCTCTGACACAACGGCCACAGGCTATACAAATTTCTCGGTTTACAGAAATGAACTCACTGCTATTATCCTTTTCATAAGAGTCAGTATCTATATGAAATGATGGATTTTCAATGCCTAAATAATAGGCAGCCTCCTGTAATTCACAATCTCCGTTTTTCTCACAAGTCAGACAGTTATGTTTGCCAGAAGACAGAATCAGATCAACAACCACTTTTTGAGCTTCCAGTACCATTTGAGTATCGGTACGAATCTTCATTCCCTCTTTACAAAAGACATTACAGGATGTTACTAAATCAGGGGTTCCTTCAACTTCAACCATACAAACCCTGCATTTTCCCCCAGAACCTGTCTTGTCATGATAACAAAGCGAAGGGATATAAATATTATTTTTTCTGGCAACCTGTAGAATAGTCTGATCAGAAAAAGCATCACAAATAGTTCCATTTATATCAATCTGCATAGATGATCCCTGACTTATCTGCCTTTCTAAAAAGTCTAACTTTAGCTTCAACTCTTGAAATTGTCAATATCTAAATCTCCATATTTCTACCAATTTATGAGCCCGAATAGAAAAGCAGACTTGCTTTTTTTAAACAAGTCTGCTTATTATTCATTTTATTTATTTATTCGTTTTTCCAACTGGTCTTGGGATATAGCTGGTATGTAAAAGTTTATGGGCCTTATGAGAATTTGGTTTTTCCAGGAATTCATCATATACTTTTTTAATGGATGGATTGTGATGAGAATGTTTGAGTTCTAAATCATCATCTTCTTTATACAAGCCAAGTGAACGCTGATATCTGATGACATTTGAAGAGGTATAAGGTTGACCGCCACCGCCAACGCAACCGCCACGACATGCCATTACTTCAATAAAGTGGTAGGATGGTGGTCTGCCAGCGGCTTTGTCTTCTCTTATTCTATCCAACAGTTCCGCCACATTAGCTAATCCAGAAGCGACTGCTATCTTTAAGGTAATTCCTGCAATGGTTATCTCACCGGTTTTAATACCTTTATGTCCTCTGACAAATTCAATCTTTGGATCAGGCATATCTTCACCAGTGACTAAATAATAACCAGTTCTTAATGCAGCTTCCATTACACCACCTGAGGCTCCAAAAATTGTACCTGCACCAGTATATTCTCCAAGCGGATTATCCACGGTTCCATCTGGCAGATTAACAAAATCAATACCTCTCATTTTTATCATTCTTGCCAGTTCTCTGGTAGTAATGGTTACATCGACATCTTTATAACCAGAAGCATACATATCTTCAAGCCGTTCAATTTCATATTTTTTAGCGGTACATGGCATGACTGAAACAAGGAATATC
>JAGOCT010000327.1 GCA_017998585.1 Candidatus Cloacimonadota bacterium
ATGGGATAGCCTTTCGATAGCGATTTATCGAAGGATTAAGTACAGAAATGCCTATTTTTGCTTGTTGAATATAATTCATAATATGATTACTGCTTACAAATCCATGAATTTGTACCAGTTCATCTAATTGATGAGTTTTAATAAAGTCAAAGGCGTAGTTTTCTTCATCTTTATTCAGAAATTTTCCAATGATGAGTAAGGTAAAATGCTTGTTTTTACATTTAAGTTCAGATATAGCTTCTAACATCAAATCAAGTCCTCTAAAGCGTGATATACCTCCAATATATATCAAATCAAATTGTTTTATCTTATTATGCTGATCAACAATCCTTTTGTGTGGATAATTACCACAATAAATAGTATTTTTTTGATACTTGATGATTTCATTTACCAGTAACTGATTAACAGTAACAACTCCATCTGCTTTACGATACATAGATCTTTCTGTAAATTGATACAATTTTTTATAAAAAGCCTGATGATGATTAAACTTCTCAGAAAACGCCTCAGCAAAAAATTCATGACAGTCGTAAATGAATGGAATTTTAAAAATCATTTTTGACAGATTGCCTATTAGTAATGTTATCGGTTCTACACAAATGATAAGATTTGGTTTTTCTTTTAGAATTGTTCTAAAAGCATTTATAAAAAATTGTGCTTTATCTGGCTTAGTACTTCTGTAAAATCTAATAGGTTGAAGGTTTTTTGTGTCAATCTGACAATTGTGAAAAATGATAACCTGATACTGTTTTGCCAGCGATAATCCAATTTTCTGGTAAACTCTGCTATCGTCAGGTCTGTGAGAGATCGTAATGATAAATATCTTTTTCATTTAATACTGATCTAAAAAGAATTACTATCTTTCTCCAGATAAACTGTAACAACAGAATTTTTTATCACATTGTAAAATCGGATAGTCTTATCTTTACAGGCGCAGTTTCCTCCTTCTGCCATAATAAATTTATAGTTTCCAAAAAAGCGTACAGAGAATTCTTCCAAATCATCAGGAAAAGTAAATAGGAGTTTGTTGTGTTTTATCTCAATTTTAACTTTGTTTCTTTTTTCAAGCCAGAGAATGATCTGACTCAAACTGGCTCTGTAGGCAGTATAGGTTCTGGATTGATCAATAATATATGAATACAGTCTGTGAAGATAGCTGATATCTGTGAAAGATGAAATATTAAAACTAAAATGCACTAAACCTTTAAGGTCTTTAGCTGTTGAAAAGAGTTCTCTGACATAGGATTTAGCCGTTTCAAATGGGATTGAGTTATATTTTGAAAGGGAAATTGCTTTTTCATTGAAGTTGATTGGGATTTCCCAAATATCTCTGACATTTGACTTTAAAACTCCAGGCCATACTTTGTATGGAAAGCAGGTTCCATTTGCAAACCCATATTCCCTGCTGCTGATTTTTGAAGAATCATAGAGAAATTTTAAATCTCTTTCAAGAACCATACTGTTTTCAGAATGGCTTTTAACCTGGAGATGTCTGATTCCTGGATTTACTGGTTTAAGTTTATTGGAGAATGCCTCAAATTCTTCTTTGAACTGGTTGGTATCACTTGCTCTGTTGGATGATAAAAAGGCTAATTCTGAACCGTAATGGACTAATTCTTCTAATGTATGGCTCAGATCTTCATCATTCAAATCATAGTCAATTTCAGGGGTATTGTTTGTTTTTTTATAAAGAAACCATGTACTTCTCGCTTTAATAATTGCTTCTTTTTCGTTAATATCATGAAAATTCCAGTAAGGTTCGATATTTGAAACCATATAGTTTACCCAACTGATGATTGACTTAAAAAAGTAATTCCACTTGAGGCTAAACAACAGATAGAATCCTTCAAAAAAAGCTTTGAAAGTATATCCAATTTTCCATTTATGAAGAGAATCAACATTATAAGAAAGCGTAAAAGCAATTTGCTCATTTTTGGGCCAGAGACTTTTTTTTACCAGAATTGTGTCAGGTCTTAAGAATTCCTGAATTGTTTTATCTAATACAAGTATTAATCGGTTCATATAGGGGAAAGAATGAAATTCTTCAAAAGCAGATTCGTTTTTGTGTTTTTTTTTCTTAACCAGATCATCTGGATTCTGTTGTTTAAATTCCTGCTCTGCCAGATGAAAGAAAATATTGCCTATCAGATCAAACTCTATACTGGCATATTCATATTGAAGCGCTTTGCTTATTAATATCGGGTGTTCAATGTTTTTCTGACATATAATGGGAAATACTTTTTTTAAAATTTCAATTCTTCGAATATTGTTCTTTAGCTTTTCTCCCGAATAAACACCATTCGTATAAAAATCGGTATCCGCTTTTATATATATGAGAGAAAAATGTTTTGCCAATCGATCAAGGTCTTCCTTTTCGAGCAGTTTATCGCAATAATAGATAAGGGTTTCATTATCTTTGGGGCAATCGTCATTAGTTAGTATTTTCCATGAGTAACCAAGGATACTAAAGAGGTTTTCTAAGGCATAATTTATTTTACTTGCATGTTTTTCCAGGTTTTTGTCAATATAAACTGAGATCATTTATAAGACTCCTTAAATAGATTCATTATGTATATTCTCAAAATTGAATGGCTTACTATTTGATTTGATTAATGATTTCAAGAATAAATTCAATTTTTACAAAAGGATATAAAATTGTCAAATTTTTTTCTTAATAAAAAAGTAAACCTTTAAATTTCCTCCAAAATCATTTTTAAATTTTGCTATTGAAGGGATGTTAGCACCACAAAGATCAAATGTATTGATTCCATTCTCATGAAGATCATTAATGACATAATCCATTAACAGACTGTTAACTCCATTTTGCATGGCAAAGTTGTTAGAGGCAGTAAACCAGTCGTAAGCTGATTTGTTTTTCTGGTCGGTTATAATAGTCCTGAATGCAATCAGATTTTGATCAAAGTAAATTGAATAATTCTTGATAAATGGCTTGTTAACTGACAATTTTAATAATTTACGGTATGTTTTGTCTCTGCTATTTTGCCATAATCCTTTCTTATCCATTCTTTCTTTTAACAGATTGAGTTGATTTAAGATTTGACTCTCATATTGAGATGATGTTGAAGGAGAAGGATGTGAAAACAAATCTGGATGAGAATTAGCAACGATATTCAGATTTAATTTTTTTGCTTTTTTTATATTTTTAACCTGATTATAAGTATAATTTTGTTGAGAGGTTTCAATGTAAAAAGTATAAAGAGGACTTATACTCACTTTTTTATGTTTAAATGGCCTCATATCAAAATTATCAGGGCATAATTTAAATTCTGCTTTAACAAAGTCTTTATAAATAATCTTGGACATATATGTCATGATTTCATATTCGGTTTGTTTGTTTTCCTGAATTTTATTCTTGGGTTCATAAAAGAACGTAATAGGTATATATG
>JAGOCT010000328.1 GCA_017998585.1 Candidatus Cloacimonadota bacterium
GGAAGGGATGGAGAATTGATGCCCGTTACACTGATAGAAGCCACTGGATTGGTAGGTAATACATCAATTAGTGCTGTCCAGTTCTGTGGTAATGCAGGAGGTTCGTTTTGATCAAAGTTTTCATTGATTGAAAATACGGGATCGCTAATGATTGGAGAAATGACGATATTATCTATTCTGATGATCGTATTGGAATTCAGATTCGCATGTTTAAATGCTACAAATACATTATTTTGATAAGGGATTGTGACGGAACATTCAGTCCATGTTTCATTATTGAGTGCAACTTCACTGATTTCAACAAATGTGTTTTCATCTGTTGGGTTTGTCATTACGCCTACTTTTACTGGATTAGCCCCTTTAGCGATAAAGTTGAGCCTGTTTCCATTTGTACCTAATTGAATCAATGGCGTGATTGCCAGTAATTTTGCATTTGGATCCAAATATTGTCCCATAACCATTCCGTTTTTCATATAAAGGCAATTAGGAGATGAGTAAAAATCTGAATTGTCTGTTTTAAGAACTGTATTACTGTTTAAATTATCATGTTTTTTTATAAAAAACCAATCTTGAGGTAGTTCTGGAGAGTTAAGGGTATCAAAATTATCTGAAAAACTTAGAACAGGATTACTGATAGGGCAAATAGAAACATCATCTACCCAAACATCATGATTCGCATACCAGTTGGCATGTTTGAATACCACATAAGCATTTAAACCTGCAGGAATAAAAATCTGCACCTGATGCCATGGCAATTGCAGATATTCTTCACGAAGTTCTACAAATGACGCAGTATCCTGCAAATTAGTCATATAACCTATTTTTAAAGGGTTCATTCCCCCTGTCCAAAAACGAAGTAATGAGCCATATTCCCCTGAAAAGAACTGAGGAGTGGCTAAACCAATAAAAGCACCCGGGTCAGCGTCTCCCATGACTGTTCCGCCATTGCTGATGATCGCGACATTAGGCGCTGAGTGAGCTGAGTAAGATTCATTTTCAGCAATTGTTTGAATTTCCCAGGTTGTATTTTCCTGACTGGTAAACACAACAGATGACCAGTTATCTGGTAATTGAGGAATGCTTACAGTGTCAAAGTTTTCTTGAACAACCGGATTCTCAATTGCCAGGAGAATTGAAATGGTCATAGTTAATATGAGCGAGATGATAAGTAATCGTTTCATTCTTCTCTCCTTTTTATTTTGAAGAGTTTACAGAGCTGAAATCATTCCAATTGTTGAAACGCTCTAAGTATCTTTTTTTCAACAAGTTCCTATTCATATCATGTCTGTTTAAACCATCAGTACTTTAAAATAAATCATCCATAATGAACGAGTCGTTCATTATGGATGATCACTATATATCTTCTCCAGCTAATTATCAGTTTTGTGATTTGATTTTTTGATATCCGTACTATAAACTCAATGCTATAGATTTAAGAGAGTCAGTTCTTCGACTAATGAATAAACTGCTTTTAGGGAATTGCGAAATAAAGCGGAGTGAAATACCGTAAATCAACTTAGTATAGCTGTTTGAAACACAGATTAGTGTGTTTTTCTTTTTTCTTTTTCGGATGTACGGCACTCCGCATGCTCCGTTTCGAACATCCCTTGTAAATTGGCATGAGTTCTTTGAAATAAAAATAGTAGTGGTTGATACGATATGAGTAGATTCGTATTATGTGGATAAGTATGTTCCGAAGGAGAAATTTATCCACTATCCACACTAATAGAACAAATCTTTTAATGTTCTTTAGTAGTAGTGTGGATAGTGTTTACCTGGATAAATTTCAATACTTATCCACAGAATACAAAAAAAGATAGACAAAAAAAATGAAAAGCAGTATAATAACTGCTGAAAGAGATATTGCCACTATTTGGCCGAATAGTGGCAAGGCTGATCGTGAGACCGTGCACATCCCTGGGTAAAACCCGATAGTAGCGAGGTCCCGATCAGTTATCTCGTTAGTCCGTACAGTTGCCTGGGTTTAAAGCCCGTTTTGCAAGGATGGAAAGGAGATTATCATGGCACAGACAACAGAATCATGCACTTATGTTGGTATTGATGTTTCAAAACATCAACTTGATCTGGCATATTATAGCACAAAAAACAAGACATTACAAGTACAAAATGATGAAAAAGGCTTTGGAAAAGTTTTTAGCTTTTTGAAAGGAAAGGATAAACCGTTTTGTATTTTAGAATCAACAGGAGGATATGAGATAGAACTTGCTTACTATCTAATTGACCAAAAAATTCAATTTGCTATAGTTAACCCAAAAAGAGTCAGAGATTTTGCAAAAGCTTTAGGGAAATTTGCGAAAACTGACAAAATAGATGCATTAACTCTTGCAAAATATGGAGAAACAGTTAAACCAGATCCATTTAAACCTAAATACGAAGAACAACTCGTTCTCAGAAAAAGAGTTAAAAGAAGAAGTCAACTAATAGAATTCAGAACAATGGAAAAAGGCCATTTAGAAAATCAAAAGGACCCTTTGATCATAAAAAGTATTAAGGATATGATAAAAAACTTAACTAATGAGATTAAACAATTGGAAAATGAGATTATGCAATTGATTGATGCATGTCCGGAGTTAAAAGAAATCAAGAATATACTTGTTTCATATAAAGGTGTAGGCAGCATTTCTGCAGCCATATTTATAGCCGAATTACCTGAGCTTGGTCAACTAAATAGAAAACAAATAGCCGCTTTGGCAGGACTTGCCCCCTTCAATAATGATAGTGGGATGATGAAAGGTAAAAGAAGAATTAAAGGTGGCAGGGCAGTTATTCGTAAAATTCTGTTTATGATATATATGAGTGCTGCGAGTTATAACAAATCAATTCAAGATTTTAGAAATAGGCTAATTAAGAATGGAGTAGATAAAACAAAGATAAAAGGTGCTTGTATGAGGAAAATATTGGTTACTCTAAACTCAATGGTAAAAAATAATAAGCCTTGGGTTGAAAATTTCGCTTGACATCAACACAGTTGCTACAGACCGTTTTGACATATTTTTTTAAAAATGACATTTTGCAGACACACATTTATTATGCAAACAAGTACCTGAGTAGTTACCATTGTTTTTAACACTTTTTTTAAATGAAAGTGAAAAAAAACTGCCAAAAAGACAAAAATCCGAATTTCTGTCCAGGTAATATGTATAGAGGGGGGATATTGGATAAACTAGATTATTCTTCGGTAGCTTCGGTGTTATCGGTGGTCAAACTCTTCACAATAAGCCAACTCCCAGCCATGAAAGACAATGATGACTTTTTTCAGTGTAACCATCCCATAAGGTGGCAGACCCAGCATCTGACGGGCGTACTCATCTTCAGCGTATTGATTAAGCTGATTGGAGGCTTCCTGTATCTTCTGTTGTAAGAGATCATCAAATTCTTTATC
>JAGOCT010000329.1 GCA_017998585.1 Candidatus Cloacimonadota bacterium
TTTGAGTTCTTCAATATAGTAATTAATTTTATCTGATTCCAATGCGGATCCACCAGGACTGTTAACTCTCAAAACAACCGCTTTAATTGAGTTGTCTTTTTTTACGATATCAATCACTTTTTTCATATTTTTTGCAGTTATATTCATTTGACCAAACTGAGCTTTCACCGGCGTAATTTCACCCACTGCATAAATGATGGCAATCTGATTAACAGCTGTTTTTGGAGGAATCGCTTCATACTTTGCAACTGATATCATATGATCTTTGTCGATATTGATTTTTTTAAGTAATTCTTCTTCTTGCATAAGGCCAGTAATCATGCCATACTTGACAGGTTCTTCCTGATTTATGATCAGATTAGGACGTTTCTCAAACACATAATGCACAGAATCCGCTGAAATTTTTCTGTTTTCGGCAATATCACTGCACAAATTGCCATAAATATCTCCAAAAAGTTCCATCAGATTGTTTCTAAACTCAGGAGACATACTGTTTCTGGAAAAAGTCTCACCGGCTGCTTTAAATTTTCCAGCTCTGATTATTTTAAATTCGACACCCAGTTTGTCCATCATATCTTTATAGAAGGTCAAGTTTGAACCGACACCTGTTAAAACAATACCGGCAGAAGCGGATGGATTCAAATAAATTTCATCAGCAACTGAACTGAAAATATAATCTTTTTGTCCAACCATATTCAGGTATGCATATACTTTTTTTCCTGATTTTTTAAAATCCTGAATTGCCAGCATCATTTCATGTAATGAGGCATAACCAGAAGAAAAACCATTTGGTTTCAAAATAATGCATTTAATTTTAGGGTCAATTTTTGCTGACTTTATTTTTTCAACCACCTCATGTGCTGACACAGGAACCATGTTAAAACGATTATCCGTAATCTCAGAATATTCAGGAATAACTTTATCAAGATTAATCACCAGTGCAGAGTTCATTTCTACTTTAACTTCAGTCTTTTTCCCTGTATTCACAAGCGTTACAATGGATATAACAAAAAATACAATTAGCAAAAGAACGGAAGTTGCACAACCAAGTAAATACCATTTTGTTCTCATTCTATTTCTCCTTTATATTGATATTAAGTTCTTTTAATTTTCGTGACAAATTACTCTGTTGTAAGCCAAGTGCATTCGCTGTTCGGCTTACATTAAAATCATGAATTTCCAGTTGTTTACTCAGATATTTAAATTCGAATTCTTCTTTTTTATCCTGATAAGAAGTCGTTATCTCCCAGAAAGAGTTATCCTTATGTTCTGATTTGATCGATGGAAGCGGTAAATCACTTTCAGAAATGACATTCCCATCACTTAAAATGTAGAGACGTTCAATCAGATTTCGTAATTCCCTGATATTTCCTTTAAATTCCTGATTCATAATCTGTCTGAGCGCTCCATCACTTAAAGTTTTTAGTGGTAGATTAAATTCTGCAGCAAATTTATGACAAAAGAATTCAACTAACAGAGGAATATCTTCTCGTCTTTCCCGCAAAGCCGGAGAAATCAATGGGACCACATTTAATCGATAAAATAAATCTTCACGGAAAAGTCCGTTTTCTATCATTTCTTCCAGATTTTTATGAGTTGCAGCGATAATACGGGTATCAATCTTTATGATTTCGTTGGATCCAACCCGTTCAAATTCACCTTCCTGTAAAACTCTGAGTATTTTTGCCTGAGCCGAAAGGTTCATATCTCCGATTTCATCTAAAAATAACGTTCCTTTATCTGCCAGTTCCAATTTTCCTTTTTTAGATTTTACAGCTCCGGTAAAAGCACCCTTTTCATAACCAAACAATTCACTCTCGACCAACTCATTTGGAATTGCAGCAGAGTTAAATTTAATAAAAGGTCCTTTAGATCTCTGAGACTGATTATGAATAGCATAAGCCAGTAATTCCTTACCAGACCCGCTTTCCCCTCTGATTAGCACTCTTGAGTTGGTTTTTGCCACTTTCTGAGCCAATTGAAGCACTTCCTGAATTGCCTGACTACTACCAATAATACGATATTGTTCATTAAAAGACTCTTTTAAAATCTTATAATCTTCCTGTAAAGTAGAATAGCTGAGTGCATTCTGCACTGTTAATTTTACACGTGTCAGATTGAGCGGTTTTTCCAGAAAATCAAACGCACCGGATTTCATTGCCTGAACAGCTTCTTTAATGCCACTATGCCCTGAAATCATGACGACTAAAAGATCAGGCAAAACCTCTTTAATCTGTTTTAAAAAATCAAGTCCGTTTCCATCTTTTAACTGAACGTCAAGTAAGAGCAGATCAGGCACATTGCCTTCAATAATTTTTCTGCCTTCTTCTACTGAAGTGGAATAGCTACATGCATAACCTTCATCTTCAAGAATATTTTTCAGACTGATACAGATGTTTTTTTCATCATCAAGAATGAATATTTTCAAGGGTTTCCTCCAATATGATTTCAAATTCTGTGCCTTTACCTATAACGCTTTTTACACGAATTCCAGTATGATTTGCCTCACATAAACGTTTGACAAGCGCCAGACCAAGTCCGGTACCCTTACTCTTTTTGGTAAAATAGGGTTCAAATATTCTAGATAAATCTTCCTGAGCAATGCCTTTTCCTTCATCCCTGATTGTTAAAACTAAAAAAGAATGGCTTTGTTTAAGAGTAATCCAAACTTTACCATTATCAGCAGATGATTCAATGGCATTCTGAAAGATATTGGTAATGATCTGATAAAAATGAGTTGGATCAAATTTTATCCGTTTATCTTTTAAAATGTCAAGCTCTATATGATAATCATTTTGATAAGGTTTGAGTATTTCACAGATGGCTTTTTCAGGATCAAAAACAGAAGGGTTCGCAGGAGTATCTTTAGCAAAAGATGAAAAAGACTGCACCAGATTTTGGAGATTACCAATTTCCTGATAAATGATATCAAGGGATTCTCTGAAGATAAGCTTAAATTTTTCCGGATCGCTATCATATTTTTCTTCCAGTCTCTGTAAAGATAACTGGATGGGAGTCAGCGGATTTTTTATCTCATGAGTGAGAATTCTGGCTAAATCTTTCCATATCATTTCTTTCTGAGCAATCAGTAGTTTTTGCTGAATACTTTCCAGTTCTCTGGACATATCATTAAATGAATGAATCAAAGACTTGATTTCTGACATCCCTTTTGGAGGCAGAAATACATTAAAATCGCCCTTCTTAATCTTTTCAGTGGCTACCTGAAGTTCTTTAATTGGGCGGGTTAGAATGTAAAAAATAAAGATGAAAGTCAAAATGGAAATCAGCATCATAAACAATAAAATGACAGAAGAATAAATCTTTGTTTCATTTTGCGTCATTTTTAATCCAGCCATAGACTGGGACAAACGGTTGGAGATATCGTTAACAATCAGCGAATC
>JAGOCT010000330.1 GCA_017998585.1 Candidatus Cloacimonadota bacterium
GATATGGGCTTATGGGGCCAGTTAGGAGATTTTAATGTTTAACAGCATTCTTAAACGGAACATGCAAACCGTTCCATTTGATATTGAGAAAATCAGCAACGCCATTGCTAAAGCAGGCAAAGCGACAGGAGAATTTGATCAGGATATTGCGAAAAAATTATCATTCAGAGTATTAAATCTGGCAGAACAGGTAATAAAATCAGACACAGCGACTGTCGAAGAAATTCAGGATATCGTTGAAGAAGTATTAATTGCTAGCCCCTACAAAAAAACAGCAAAGGCATATATTCTATACCGCGATCAGCACGCTAAAATCAGAGAAATTGTCTCAAAAGCAGAAGTGAAACTGATTGATCAGTATCTTGAAAAACTTGACTGGCAGGTAAAAGAAAACAGTAATATGGCATACTCGCTGCAAGGATTAAATAACTATATTGCATCAGAAGTATCCAAAACCTACTGGTTAAACAAGATTTATCCGCCTGAAATTAAAGAAGCTCATTTATCAGGTGATCTTCATGTTCATGACTTGGGGATGATCTCTGTCTATTGTGTAGGCTGGGATTTAATGAGTCTTCTGTTAGTTGGATTTAAAGGGGCTGAGGGTAAAATCGAATCCGGACCTGCAAAGCATTTCAGAAGCGCTTTAGGTCAGATTGTTAATTTTTTCTATACTCTTCAGGGTGAAGCAGCTGGTGCTCAGGCATTCTCCAGTTTTGACACCTTACTGGCTCCTTTTATTCGTTATGACCAGTTATCCTATAAAGAAGTGAAACAGGCAATGCAGGAATTCATATTCAATATGAATGTGCCTACACGTGTCGGTTTTCAGACACCTTTTACCAATATTACTTTGGATTTGACAGTTCCATCAATCTATAAAAACCAGCCAGTCATTATCGGTGGACAGCCACAAGAAAATACTTATGAAGATTATCAGACAGAAATGAATATGATAAACAAAGCCTTTCTTGAAATCATGTCAGAAGGAGATGCGAAGGGCAGAGTATTTACTTTCCCAATTCCTACTTACAACATTACCAAAGACTTTGACTGGGATAATCAAAATCTCGATTTCTTATGGGAATCAACCATTAAATATGGTATCCCCTATTTCTCAAACTTCATCAATTCTGATATGAAACCAGAAGATGCACGTTCCATGTGCTGTCGTCTCAGACTGGATACCAGAAAGCTGGAAGCGCGTGGTGGCGGTCTGTTTGGAGCAAATCCACTTACCGGTTCTATTGGCGTCGTAACAGTTAATCTGCCACGCATTGCATGGATGGCTGAAAATAAAGAAGACTTCTTTAACAGATTAAGTGATCAGATGATGATTGCCCGTAACTCTCTGGAAATTAAAAGAAAAGTGCTTGAAAACTTCACGGAATACAATCTCTATCCCTATACAAAATTCTACCTGGCATCAGTGAAAGAAAGATTTGATCAGTACTGGAAAAATCATTTCTCAACCATCGGCCTTGTTGGCATGAACGAAGCGGCGATCAATTTACTCAATACTGATATTGGTACCGAAGCAGGTCAGGCATTTGCAATTGAAGTGCTTGAGTTTATGAGAGACAAACTGATTGATTTTCAGGAAGAAACAGGTAATAATTACAATCTGGAAGCAACTCCGGCTGAAGGAACCTCCTACCGTCTGGCAAGACTGGATAAAGCAAAATACCCAGAAATCAGAGTGGCTAATGAACTGGCTTACAATCAGGGGATCAGAAGTGATGTCGAAGATCAGGCAAAGATTGAACCTTTTTATACCAATTCATCACAGTTACCAGTAAATTATACCGACGATATCTTTGAAGTACTCGATATACAAGATCCAATTCAAACCAAATATACCGGTGGCACAGTCATTCATATCTTCTGTGGTGAACAAATCAGTGAAATTGGCAGTATGAAAAATCTGGTGAAAAAGATTTGTTCAAACTACCATCTGCCCTATTTTACCTTTAGCCCTACATTTAGTGTCTGCCAAAGCCATGGCTATCTGCCAGGTCACCATGAAAACTGCCCCCACTGTAAAGCCAGATGTGAAGTGTATTCACGCGTGGTTGGTTACTTAAGACCTGTTTCTCAGTGGAATGAAGGCAAACGTGAAGAATTCTATATGAGAAAAACCTTCAAGGTGAACGAATAAATGAATCATATCGTAAAAAGCTTAAAAATAGCCGGATTTCAGAAGTTTTCCCTGATCGACTATCCAGGATACATCTCTGCTATTATTTTCACGCAGGGATGCAATTTTCGCTGTCCCTGGTGCCATAATGCAGAGCTGGTTCTACCAGAACAATATGAAAAAGACTTGGAAATTCCGTCTATTTTAAGCTTTTTACAAAAAAGAGCAGGTAAACTGGATGCAGTAACTATTACCGGTGGTGAGCCTACTTTACATCCTGATTTGCCTGCTTTTATTCAGACAATCAAAAGTATGGGCTATAAAATCAAACTGGACTCAAACGGTTCAAACCCTGAAATGCTTAAACGAATAATCGACAAGGGACTCGTTGATTATCTGGCAATGGATATCAAAGCACCTTTGGAAAAATACGCTGTTCTGACAGCCTGTCCAATCAACACAGAACATATCATTCAATCAATAAACCTGATTAAACATTCAGGTTTGGATTATGAATTCAGAACGACCTTTATCCCTGATCTGATGGAAGAATCTGATATCTATCAGATTCATCGTATGCTGGGTAAAGTCAAGCATTACTATATTCAACACTTTGAATCAAAGAAAACACTGGTGACGGATTTTCAGGCTGTTACACAGAATCAGGAAGTGGTGTGGAATAGAATCATGGAATACAGCAAAGAATATCCCTGCGTTCATTACAGGTAAACTGTTAATTCATATTCTTCATATTTTCTTCTTCTCAAACTATTACAATACACTTTCGTATGATTATCACCTAATTCTCCAAACCCCTCAACCTAAAATTTAATTATCAATATTGAATCATCTGACTATCTGTCAATTCCTGATAAAAACTAATAAATTTATAAATTCCTGCTTGACAATCTTCACTTTTTTATGACATAGTATATCTCTGGAGGAATTATGAAAAGCTTGAGAATTAATAATGACTTAAGAAAAGTGAAAATTTTGAAAGGTAAGCAGAGAATGTGGATTTTTTTAATGATTATTTTTGTATTGTTAAGCGCTTGCTCAACCAAAGAAGATCAACAGGATTACACACTTGATACGAAGATTGGTCAAATGCTGATGTTTGGATTCAGAGGTAAAGAAGTTAATGAAGAATGGGTACAGGCAATTCATAGTCAGATCAGCCAGTATCATCTTGGGGGCATTCTTGTATTAGGTTACAATGTACGTTCTCCACAACAGACAGATTCATTGATGACTTTTCTACAT
>JAGOCT010000331.1 GCA_017998585.1 Candidatus Cloacimonadota bacterium
TTCCGTCAGTATATTGACCGAATTTTTCAGGTGAAAGGGTTTGGGACAGTCGTTACCGGTACGGTTTTAAGCGGTCTTCTAAAAAGCAATGACCGATTATTTATATTGCCAGATAAAAAAGAATTAAAGATAAAACGGCTTGAAAGATATGCTCAGGAAGTTGATTTGATACAGGCAGGAGACAGAGCCTCTATCAATCTTGCCGGAATTGATAGCACCTCTCTTCAAAAAGGGATGCTATTAAGCTCAAGGGTGTATGAGAGTACAAACAGGATTGATGTCAGGCTTCAGTTGTTTGATCAGGTAAAAGAATTACCATTATGGTCTCATGTGCTTTTTATCTCAGGAACAAATGAAGTCCCTGCAAAGATTCATCTGATAGATAAGAATACCCTAAAACCCAGTGAATCAGCATACGCCCAGATACATTTGAGCAAGTCTCTGCCACTTGTTTATCATGATACATTTATCATCAGAAACAGCAGCAGTGATATCAGCTTGGGTGGAGGCAGAATCATTGATGCTCAGCCTTTACATCACAGACGAAGAACTGAAAAATTAAAAAGCTGGTTGAAAATTCTGGCAGAAGGTGATTTAACCCATACTGTATTACTAAATGCTCAGAAATATATCTATCCGGTTTCTTTGAGTGAAATTGCAGAAAAACTGGCACTTGATTATAAGACTTTGTTAAGCTTGGAGCTTGTTCCTTCGAATGATAATCAGCTCAAACTGATAATAAAAGATGAACCTTATTTTTGGTTAAAACATCAGTTAGATCGATATAAAAGCAGATTTCAAAGGCATCTTCAGACCTGGCATAAGAGTAATCCATTTGATAAAATGGGAAAAACCATTGAAGAACTGCTGGCAGTCTTTCATGAATATCCCACTGAGTACAAAACGACTGCGGCGATGTGGGTTATAAAATCGTTGACAGAGCTTGATTTAATTGAAAAAAGAGATAATACGTATGCATTAAAAAGCCATAAAGTCGCATTTACATCAGAAACCAATAAAGCCTTACAATGGACAGAAACATTTATCAGACATTGTAATATGCAAACGCCCTTATGGTCTGAAATGTCTCGTAAAGCGAAATATCAGAATATCAATGAGAAGGTTCTTAAACAGTTGTTGACTTATCTTGTTAGAAAGAAAAAGGCTTATTATATTGAGGAAAGCTATATTTATTACAAAGTAGTAGATGAGAACCGACTTAAATTACTACAATATCTGAATGAACATCCGGAAGGGATTACCGTATCCATTTATCGCGATCTCATTAATGGAAATCGTAAAATCTGTTTGTTACTCCTTGCGATTTTTGATATAGAGGGCATTGTACGCAGAGATGGCGATTATAGATTCATCACTGAAAAAGGAAAGCAGATTTTAGAAAATGGCTGATCTATCTCATTTAGTAACTGGAGTGATTCTTGCAGGCGGTAAGAACACCCGTTTTTACGGTGAAAAATCTCTGATTGAAATCGGTAATCAATCTCTGATTGAAATAGAAATTGCGATGCTGAAACAGTTCTTCAAAGAGCTTATGATCGTCACAGAAAAAGAAATCCTAAAGCAAAAATGCCCTGATATTGCTCATTCAGAAGACTATTTTAAAAATTGCGGTCCTTTGGCTGGGATTCATTCTGCATTACTCAACTCTAAAACCGATTGGATTTTTGTATTTGCCTGTGACATGCCAAACTTGAATGAGGCATTGATATTCAAACAACTGGACTTAATCAGAAGTTCTTCCGTACTGCGAGCATCTTGCACACAGAAAAACGACCCGTTTATGGCAGTCATTCCCAGACATATTGAAGGGATAGAACCATTGCATGGCCTCTACCATAAAGCCTGTTTACCTTTTATTGAGTCTATGCTGAAAAATCAGAATTATTCTATTCACGGTTTTACAGACAAGATCAGAGTAAATTGGTTTAATGTTCAGCCTGATGACATTGTCTATTTCTACAATATCAATACGCTTCATGATTTGATTCAATTTAAGTCAAAATTGTCATAATTATAAGCAGATCTCTTCTTTTGTTGAAGGCCACCCTGATCGTTTTTTATTGAGTATTTTAAAAACACTAAAAGACACTAAAAACACGGAAATTATATATTATACCACTAAATCATTCCCTTATTCTATCCTTATACCTTCCTTATCACATACTATCTGTTTTAAGAATATGATGAAGAATTAATCTACTAATTTTTAACAGGATTGAATAGAGATTTGTTAGACAAAATATAGGCTATCATTATGATTTAAAAACATAATATGAACCGATTTTTACTAAAATAAAAAACAATAAAAAAAACCAAAGTCGATAAACTTCGGTTGTAAAATATATAGAAATATGATGAATGATGAGATAAAAGGGTGATGAGCGGCAGCGTCCCGCCGCCCATCCGGTTCGGTTAGCCTAGCACCTCCCAATGCCATCTGACATTTGCCAGAGATGACATTGCCACAGCAGATTTAGCCAAGATTTTTAAAGCTTTTTGATAAACTGTTATATAGAGCATGGCTCACCTCATTCCACGGTTTACCCGAGTAAACGGAGTGCCATTTGAGGTAATGAGTTCGCCTGAGCCAGCATCGAAACAGCAGCTTGTGTGAGTACCATGTTGCGAGTATATTCGGTCATTTCGCTTGCGATATCCACATCAGAGATACGAGATTCAGATGCCTGTAAGTTTTCTGCCTGAATCTGCAAATTCGTAATGGTATTTTCCAATCGATTCTGAATAGAACCGAGAGCCGCACGGACATTTTCTTTACGGATAATGGCAGTATTAAGCTTTTCCAGTGCTTTCTGGGCAGCTTCCTGCGTAGAAACTGCAACATTAGTTTTTGCAGAACCATTGGTTCTTGATGCAGCAGTACCTTCATCTCTAAACAAAGACTCAGTTCTTACATCAGCAATTCTGATGAAATAATAGTCTTCTGTTCTTTTGTTTCCGGCACCAAAATGTATTTTTATACCACCTTTAATGTTTCCTTTTGTATCAGCAACACCTTGAACTTCTTTCCATCCTGAAGAGTTTGTCCACGTACCTTCAGTGGTACTCCAGGTATTATTGGAAGTCCATTGACCACTTGTTCCTGATACAGAAACATTTCCATCGAGAAGTTTTACCCCGTTAAAATCGGTAGCAGTTGCAATTCGGTCAATTTCAGCTGCCATTGCAGCGAATTCCGAATGAATGATTAATCGTTGATCATTTGTGTATGTACCTGTAGCTGCCTGTTCAGCCAATTCTTTCATACGAATGAGTTTCTCATCGATGACAGAAAGAGCCCCTTCAGCAGTTTGGATCATAGAAATACCATCCTGTGCATTGCTGATACCTTGGTTTAAAGCGGCGATATCCGCACGC
>JAGOCT010000332.1 GCA_017998585.1 Candidatus Cloacimonadota bacterium
AACCGTGTCTGAATGACTTCCTTCTATTTGATCGATTTTTAAAGCTGTCTCTTGTAATGAAACTTCATCCTTTTGAGCCTTTAAAAAGAGATAAATGATTAAGAGAATAAGTAGAATTCTAACAGAAAGTGATAAAAAAAAACATTGAAAAGGCGTTAAACTATTGATTAAGGTTATTGTAAAAATCAGGTTCAATGATAACAACAGTAATATAACTGATTTTATAAATGCTCCTGCATAGAGGATTAAATTCTGTTTTAAACACAATATTTTTATGCATTTTAACAATCTATAATCAATGCTTGATTCAACTTTTACTTTATCTTTCAAGTGGTCTCCAGTTTTTTATATAGTAAACCCTGGAAAATATTCTTTTCATTCAGGATTTTTGTCAATTGATTTATCCAAATTTTCTTAGTTCCTGAAAATTGATTCAACGCGTCTTTTTTACAAGTAATATTTGAGGTAAAAAAGCGAGATATAACAATTTCAGGATTAATGTATTGAACAATTTCTGTAATCAAGTCTATGTATTCATCAAAAGAACAATAAGCACTTTTCCACAGATCAGGATTAAAGATTTCAGCTAATCCTGTATTTTTATAAACAACAAGATGATGAAATTTAATTTCACTAACACCATTTTCAGTTAAAAACTGAACTGACTGGAGTATATCTTTCTTACTTTCACCAGGTATTCCTAATATTAAATGAGCGCTAGTTCGAATATGATTCTTTTTTAAAAGGTTTAATGCTCTTATGTTATCATCAGGTGTATGATTTCGATTTAAGAATTGCAAGCTCTTTAAGTGTTTACTTTGAATTCCAAGCTCAACTGTTACCTCATGTTTTAACATTTTTATCACATCTAACAATTCCTGATAAATATAATCAGGTCTGGTAGATATAAGCAATTCATTGATTAAAGCATGATTGTCTGCTTCTTTAAACAGTTCAGCCAGATAATCTAAATCTCCGTAAGTACTTGTATTATCCTGAAAATAAGCAATCAATCCAATATCACCATATTGACTCATTAGTTTTTTTGCTAAATAATCAATTTGCTTTGTAATAGTTTCTTGTTTTTTTGAATGTTGATCAATAAAACTCATCGGATCGCAAAACAAACATGGATTTTTATTAATTCTTTGAGGACATTCTAGTCCTGTAGATAATCCAATTTTAAATATTTTTCTTCCATATTTTTGTTTGTAATAATGAGAAAAAGTGTTAATTCTTTGTTCAATACTTAGGTTTTTCATAGTTACCATTCGTAGATTTGGGGTTTTTGATAAAACATTTTATCAAGTTGGTAAAAATTTGTCTTTTCAGTAAAGAAATGGTATGGATCTGTTCCTATATTATCAGAATCAGGTATAAATGCTAAAGTTAACTGAATAGTAGGGAAAACCAGTTTTTCATTTTTGAAACGAAATCCGATTCCAAGAGATGAAATGAGAGGATTTTTTATAATAGTATCTCCGGCTCCAGAAATCAATGCTAAATCAGCAAATGAGACAAAAGCTGTATTAAATCCAAAAAGCGTAAAGGGAAGATAAATATTATTTTCCATACTATATATCATCCTTTTATCGCCATTATACTGATAATTTTTCAAACCTCTGATTTCATTGTTTAAAGTGAGCATATGCTTATTGTTAAATGGATTAATTACTTTTGAATATCTTAAAGCTATATAATGCCTTATTTTAATATAATAAAAATAATATAAATTTGAAAAATAAATATTCTGTAAATCTAAAATACCATGATCCCATTGGCTATCATCGATATATGAGCCAAAACGTATATTGCTCAAGATATAACCAACCGAATTGAAATATGTTGCAGAAGTAGAAGATACACCAAAATAATCTCTGGAAGGTTTTGATTGAAACTCTCTTCCAAAGACAATTTCTATTTTTTTACCTATCGGAATATCTTCAGTTTTACCCAAAGAAAAAAGATAGGAATCCTGATAAAATGATCTGTTTAACAAGGTAATACCAAGCAGTAAAAAGACATTATCCTGATAATAATGATGATTAGTATTTACTTCCTTATGATAAACGGTTTGCACTAACCTGGAGCTTATTACAATATGCTTATATCGACTATATACTTCATTTCCAGAATCGAATGAAAAGTTGTAAGCTGTCCAAAAATCCTGTTCTCTATAATTTAAATTTATTTTACAGGTATCGGGGCTTATTAGCAAATCAGAGGTTTTATAAAAATCAAAATTAAAACCACCTAAGAAATTCATTTCTCCTTGAAGATAAGATTGATTAGCACCAAAACCATATTGAATATGATCTAAATCAGATTGATAATATACTTTACCAACACCGTATTTATCAAACAATCTGGCAAAAGAGTACTCAAAATCAGGTTTAAAATTACGTTTGTATGATGGATCTTTTTTCAATATAAGCGATAATGTTCCCCCAAAACCAGCCAGATTTACTTCTTTCAGTTTAAAAGTACCTTTTTCATTCTGTAGGTTATAATTACCTGATAATTGAAAACTCCAAACATCATGAACAAATACAACAATATCAGCGTATTGACCATCGACTTTATCAATTAGAATACCTGCATCAAATATGTAAGTATTTTGTCTTAAGTATCGTTCCGATTCTGCAAAGAGAAATGGATCAATAAGATCTCCTTCTTTAAATAACAAATGGTTCTTAACAATATAATCACGGGTGTTTCTGTGTAAATGATTAGCAATTTCTTTTCCTTTAGTCAACCAGTTTTTATCTTCATTCTGACTTACATTACCAAAAGGGTCAATAATGATAAACGAAATAGTTCTTACAATCAAATTATCATATTGTTTAAAATAGTCATAATTAAATTGTTGTTGTAAAATCTGCAGAGAATCTCCTGCAGATTTATCAAAAACGAATATTTTACTTCCAAATGATTTGTAGAAACGACTTCTGAGTGTTATATCTGTCTCATTGTTGTCTTCTGCATACAAATTAAAAATAATAAACAAAAACAATAATAAGACTATTCTTACAAAAATTGTATAACATACAGCTTGTCTGTAAAAAATTCTTTTAAAATTTAAAATAAAAATATTATTTACTTGATTGATTGTACTTAACGACAATTCCCTGACCGTCAGTAAAAGTTTTTATAGTGCCGCAGTTAAAATAATGACTAGGATATGGTGATGGATTTGTTGGATTACCAGTACCAAAAATTGTATAATTGGCAAAGCGATATAAGGAATGAGGATGCCCATACGTGTTGTTTGTTCCAAAACTCAATATTCCTATTTTTGAATACTGATTAAAAACAGTCTCCAAAAAATCATTACTGCTTGTACCATTGGATGTGCTACCATGATGCGAAATTTTTAACATATCAGCAC
>JAGOCT010000333.1 GCA_017998585.1 Candidatus Cloacimonadota bacterium
AAGATGAAATCATTGTCAGTAGAAATCAAAAGATAAGTGATCAGGATTTAGTTGTAATAGAATCATTAATGAAGGCTTATCGTGATAAAAAAGACAATAAAGAAGTAAGAAGTCTAATCGTTTCTTCACTTGGGCTTTTCATCTTTAATATGATTATATTTTCTTTATATTTTGTCATTACATCAATTCTTTTTGATCAGCGTTACAATCAGGACAGGCATACCTGGTTAGTGATTTCTATGCTTGTTTTTAACGCTTTGATTACTATTATTTTTAGCTTTTCAATGGATCCAAAATATCTGATGCTCTTTCCATTTTCCTTATTTGTTATCATATTAGCTTATTTGTTTATTCCTGCTTATTCTTTTGTCTTTTCTTTTTTTAATGTATTGTTATTGGCTCAATATTCAAATTGGAACTATTTTTTTATTTTCAGTACTATTTTTCCAGGTCTCTTTGCTATTTATTGTATAAAAAAGTATAAACAAATTAATCACTTTGTGTTATTTCTCTATATGATTTTTGGTTATAGTATTTCTATTCTGGCATTAAGTTTATTCAGACTGGATCATTGGCTAACAGCTGGTATGAATATTATCTATGGTTTTATTTCTAGTTTTATCGCTATAACTGTTTCGATTGTACTTTTACCTGTAATTGAAAAACAATTTTCTTTTGCAAGTAAACAAACTCTGCTAGAATTACTTGATTTTAATCAGCCTTTATTAAAACAACTGGCAAAGGAAGCTTCTGGTACATATTATCATTCATTGATAGTTGGAAATCTAGCAGAAGCAGCAGCTGAAGCGATTAATGCGAATCCATTGATAGCAAGAGTTGGCAGCTATTATCATGATATTGGAAAATTATCAAATCCAGTAGCCTTTATAGAGAATAATCAAGATTCTTCAGAAATTCACGATCAATTACCAGCAAAAGAAAGTGCAAATCTAATCAAGAATCATGTTTTAAATGGTATTAAACTTGCAAAGTTACACAAGTTACCTCAGTTTATTACTGAGATCATTGTACAACATCATGGAGATAACAAGATTAAATATTTTTATTATAAAGCGTTGAAAGAAGAAACTGCTATTGATGAGAAAGATTTTGTTTATTCTGGCCCGATACCTCAGACAAAAGAAGCTGCATTGGTGATGATTGCTGATATTGTTGAATCTACTACTAAATCACTTAAAAATTATAATCATGACGCAATCCAAAAGGTGATAGACGATACAGTGTTAACACTGATTGAGGAACACCAGCTTGACAATGCGCCTATAACAATGAAAGAGTTAAGCATAATCAAAGAAACGATGTTACCCATATTAGAAAGTATTCATCGGAAAAGAATAGAGTATCCAAAGGACATAAAAAAGAAAAATGAATAACATTGATTTGATAGATGAATCCGGTTATCCCATTAATACCAACATATTTCAGGAAACACTTGACATTTTAATCATTCATAATTTATTTGATGAAAAAAAGACCTTATGTCTTAAACTAATCAATGAGGGCAAAATCAAAATATTCAATAAAAAATATCGGGGAAAAGACAAAGAAACAGACGTTCTTACTTTTATGTCTGAGTTTTATGAAACAGGTTTTTTGGGGGATATGTTAATTGATGTCAGTGTAGCAGATAATCAAAAAGATTCACATAGCCTAAAGGACGAATTATTATTATTATTCGTACATGGATTATTGCATCTTCAAGGATTTGATCACATCAAGTCTTCGGATAAAATTGAAATGAAATTAAAAGAAACTCAGATTTATGATCTATTATACAAGGAGAAAATGATATCGTGGAAGATATAACATATTATACGATAGGCTTTTTATTGATATTATCAGCTTTTTTTTCAGGTAGTGAAACTGCTTATTTTTCTCTATCTAAACTTCACATAAAAAAGCTTGAAAAATCGAATAATGATGCTTCTAAAAGAATCTTCAGACTATTATCAAAAACCCGTCAGTTACTGATCACTATCCTAATAGGGAATACATTGGTCAATATACTTGCATCATCACTGGCAACTCTTATTGCAATTGATATTGCATCTCGTTTCCCATTACAATACAAAAATATGATTATATCAGCTGAGATTCTACTCATGACTGTTTTATTGCTTGTTTTTGGTGAAATCACTCCAAAGATTATCGCATTTACCAATCCTGTTCGTTTTTCAAAAATCACCAGCTTACCTATAGAGATATTAAAGATCATTCTTTTCCCATTTGTCTTTATGCTGGATAAGTTATTAAGTTTGATAACTAAAAAGAAAGATACGCATGTTAATGATAATTCATCAATAACCAGTGAAGATTTTCATAATTTTATAAAATCAAAATCACAAAATCATCCTTTAGAAGAAAACGAAAAAAAGATTATTGATAGTATTTTTAGATTTTCTACTACTCAGGTGAAAGAAATCATTGTACCCAGGGTTGATATCGTAGGAGTCGAAATATCTGAAACGATAGATAAAGCTAAAAAAATTATTACTGAATCTGGTTATTCAAGAATACCCGTTTATCATAAACGCATTGATGAAATCGTCGGTGTGTTGTATGCAAAAGATTTATTGCTGAATCCTGATAAAAAAACAATTGGTTCAATAATGAGAAAACCATTCTATGTGACAGAAAATATGAAAATTCAAAACTTGTTAAATCAGTTTAAAAGTAAAAAAATTCAGATAGCTATTGTTGTCGATGAGTATGGTGGGACTTCAGGACTTATCAGTCTTGAAGATATTCTTGAGCAACTTGTTGGAGAGATTATGGATGAGTATGATGATGAAATGACCTCAATAACTAAACTAAACGACAGAGACTATATAGTAAGCGGGATGATTAATATCCCTGAGCTAAATCATCAGTTTAACTTAAATTTAAATGAAGAATATGAAAACTTAGCTGCTTTTCTATTCGATTCCCTAAATCATGTCCCTCAAAAAAATGAAAAATATAGTGTTGAAAATCAGGTAGAATTTACAATTACACAGATAAAAAGACAGCGTATAAATTACGTAAAATTGCATCTTTTGAATGAAAATGCTGAAGAAGAATAAGCTATTAGCCCTTTTTCTCATTATTATCTGTTGTTATGTTTATGGAGAACAAATGAATTTTGATATTAAATATCTGAATATCTCAGTTGCAAAATTACATTTTTCTCTTCATGAAAATGAATTAATGGTCAAAGCCAAATCAACAAATATTACTAGTTTTCTGACTGATAACATTGATAATTTGTATGTTGTGAGTTACAGAGATGAATATATTCCAGTCGTTTATAAAAAAATGATTAAACAAGAAAAATATAAAGAAAATTCAACAACCATCTATCAGGATAACAGTGCTGATT
>JAGOCT010000334.1 GCA_017998585.1 Candidatus Cloacimonadota bacterium
ATCTCAAATAGTCAGATAGAGTCTCAGCGAGTTTTTTATCACTTTTTAAAAATTCAGCTTCTTTGATTGCCAGTTGGAAATAGGCTTCTGACTCATCATGAAAGGCTTTTTCTGCATATATTCTAGCTAAATTGCTATAGGTAACGAAATAATTCACTTTTTCTTCATTCTTAAGGATCAGTTTAAGACGATACAAATAGCATTCGAGTGCTTTGTCTAATTCTCCTTTTTCAAAATGAATACTGCCAATATTTCCAATTGTTAAACTCAGTTGTCCTTCGTCGCCCGTTTTTTCACAAATGTTTTTATTTTTTTCAAGTACCTGAATTGCCAAATCTATCTGATTCGTATCAAGATAAACTTGTGATATATTCGATAAGGCGGTTGTCATGCCATAGTAATCCTGAAATTTTTCACATTCTTCTGCCCAGTAAGTGAATGATTTGATGGATTTTTGATATTCTTTACTGGCATAGTATATCAATCCCATATTGCCAATCGCATAAGCGAGTCCATGTTTATCCCCTCTGATTTCACAGTTATATTTATCCATTTCATAGTATTTTAGGGCATTCTTCAGGTCATCTTTTGCCCAGTAAACACTCCCGAGATTATTATAAGCATTAGAGATACGGTTGACATCCCCTATTTCTTTACATATTCTGATTTCTTCAAGCAAAATATGCTCAGCCTTATCTAAATCTCCTTTGTTATACCAGATAAGGGCAATGTTACCGAGTGCTAAGATCTCACCAAATTTATCATGAATTTTTTCACTGATCATTTTAAGGTATTCATAACTTTCCAATGCCTGTTCAAACTGGGATCTTCTAAGGTAAATTACGCCGATATTACTGATTGCGTATGCTTCGCCCTTGATATCATTAAGGGTCTGACAAACTTTGATTTTAAAATCAAAACAGGCTTTGGCTTCATCATACTTGCCTCTGCGTAAAAATACAATACCCAGAAAGCCTTTTATATCTGCTTCTTCTTTAAAATTATTCAGTTTTTGAGATAGTTTTAATGCTTTCTCATAATTTTCCTGAGCGTCTTCGTAATTACTGATACTTCTGTTAAAATCTCCCTGCTTTGTTAAAAAACGCATATAGAAATAATCACTCTTAATATTTTTAGCGAAAATCAAACCTTCCTGAATGGATCTGTTTTCTTCGTTTTTCATACCAGTCAGATTATAAATTTTGACTTTTTTGTCTAAAACTTCGAGATATGTCAGGTTTTCGGGATCGAGTTCCAACACTTTATCATAGGCTTCCAGCGCTTTTTGGTTCAGATATTGAGTCGCCAGATAGTCTCCTGCCTGCATATAATAAGTCTTTGCTTTATCTTCATTTCCGGCTTTTTCATAATGCCAAGCGATGTTTAAAAAATATTCCTGTCTTGCTTCGTATATTTTTTCCATCGAGATAGCACATGATTCATGGAGTTGTCTGAGTCGTTGTCTGAGTTGCATATCATAAATCGCTTCTTGAATCAGTACGTGTCTGAAAATATATTTTAATTGTTTGATGAGTACCCAAATCTGTTCATTCTCAATATCGCGATATTTTTGTTCAAAACTGTTATGTGATTGATATATCTCATTTAGCATTTCATTCAGAAGCGAAATATCCACTTCTCTGCCAATGACTGATGCAATTTGAATAATATCCTTCAACTCTCTGCTTAATCTGTCTATTCTTGATACAATCAGGGCATTAATCGTACCTGGAATTTCAATTTTTTCCTGAACAGGTACAAAGGCTTTATTTTTTTTAATCAGCAGGTTATTTTCAAGTAAATAGTGACAAATCTGTTCAATATAAAAAGGGTTATTTCCAGATTTTTCTCCAATAAAATTTATCAGTTCCTTGCTCAGTCTTCCCTGAATCTGTTTTTCAACCATTTCACTTAATTCTTTGTGCTTAAACACTTTTAGTGGAATTTCTACTATTCTTAGATCTGCCAGCTTTAATGGGATTTTTGAGCCATCATCGTTATATCGGCTACTGATCAGAAACAGTAAAGGAAAATTAAAACTGTTCTTACTGATACTGTTTATCAATTGATAGGTATCGTTGTCAATATATTGTAAATCTTCTAAGATAATACAGGTCTTTTGGATTAGCGACAAAGCGAGGAAAAATCTGTTTAATACATAACTTACGATTTCGTACAAGTCTTTGGGGCTTATACTCTGTATTTGCGGATTAGAAGTCTGAATATTCAATAAGGATTTTATAAAATCTGATTTATTCTTTAATTCAGAATAAAACTCATCGCTTCTTTTATCTTTGGAATGCTTTAACTGCTTTAAAAATAATTCATAATTTACATCAAAAATGGTATTTCGCTCTGCAGGTATCATTACATGATCTATCTTGAAATACTTGTTAATCCATGATTTTATTGGATTGAAGCTTTTCTTGATTATATTATCAGTATAGATATGAATAAAATTTACATGGTTTGCTTCTTTTCGAATCATTTCATGAATCAGCCTGCTCTTGCCGACACCTGCTTCTCCGTATATGTATATCGCATAAGGGGCTCTTCCCTTATTGATTGTAGTGATTTGCTTTCTTAAAAAAATGAGCTCTATTTCTCTTCCTGAAAAGGGATTATCATAAAAATCATCTGTTCTGACTACATTTTCATTGAGTGCGAATACCTCCAGCTCAAAGCTTTTGCCTCTGAGTGGCAATGCTTTCTTCGCTTCGTATTGAAACCAGTTTTTTGATAAATCAACAATTTCTTTCGTAGCTAATACCGTATTCCATTCTGCAGCCATACATAGACGAGCTGCAACATTAACCGTATCACCCAGACAAGTATATTCAGAACGAAGTGAAGATCCTACAAAACCAGCAAATGCATTTCCAAAAGAAATGCCGGCTTTCAGTTCGATTGTGTAATCCCTGGACGATAAATCCACACTTTTATTAGCCATGAAGTTTTCATAATCTTTTACAATTTTCTTGACGCTTATCCGAAAATGATTAACAAGTGCCTGAGCACGGTAAACGTTGTTTTCATAAGATACTGGCGCACCAAATACCAGCATCACTGGTCCTGGATTATCGATTACATCAATTTTGTTTAAATAGGCACCGTAATCTTCAGACAAAACAATTAATTCATTAATTGCTTTTACAAACATATCTATATTTGCATTGATACTGATAAAAACGCAAACAATCTGTCTAAACTCACCTTTATATGAATATGTATCATGGATAAGCGGATAAAACTCTGCCTGAATGGCCTCTAATGTTTGAGGGTCAATGTCTGTTGTTGCTTGAGTCTTTTGTATAAGAGAAGAATCTTTTTTTAAATCATTCAGCATTTCTTTACGAAGTGTTGTAAACTCTTCAAC
>JAGOCT010000335.1 GCA_017998585.1 Candidatus Cloacimonadota bacterium
CTGTTTTTCAAAGGCTTCGATATTCTGTTCGAGTAGTTTTAACAGCTGTTTGGCATGCTGTGGAGTCGTAATCACTCGACTGTATATTTTTGCATTTGGAATACCCGGTACAATTCTGCCAAAATCAAGAATAAATTCAGAAGGTGAATTTACAACCATAAAGAAGTTGGAATAAATTCCTTCACCAACTTGTTGATCTATCTGAACATTGATTTGCTGTTGAGGACCCTGTGGGTTTTGATTCATGATAGTTCCTCTCTCTGTTTTAAAGATTTTCTATTGCTTTTAAGGCTTTTGGAGCAGTCGCCTGTGTAATACCATCGGCAGAAATATATCCTAAGACAGGTTTTCCACTTGGCTGACCATCGACTTCTTTAAAAAGATCCACTTTAATGCGAACAGGCTGGCCATCTTTCACTAGAATATCATTACCTTCTGTATCAGTTTCAAAGGGGTTGTTATATAACCATGCAAGACCAATCGCAGCTGTTCCGTTTTCACTAATTACATTTTTACGGGTAGAACCGATAAATTCGCGTTTTTCCTGAGATACATTTGGAGAAACGATGGAAGATGTCATAGTGCCGAGGCGTTTACCATTCAGATAGACAGCTTTGTCAACCGCATTACCTTCAGAGATAATCAAAACCATTTTTTTATTACAATTGTTTTCAATATCTTTATCAAGGGCTTCTTTTCCTACAAAAGATGCTTTTGTCATATCGATAGCAGCTCCGAATAATGGTGCATTTGTTGGAGTGTGATGACCATCATATTCCTGTCCCATTAATGGAAGTCCAACATTACCTGCAGATAAACGATTTTCATCACGACCACCTAGACCAACCAGTAAACCACCTTTTTCCAAAACATTGAGTATCATTTTTTTAAAATAATCTGCTGCTACCTGTACAGGGATGTAAACTTCCCATCCCCAACGGTTTGTATAACCAGTACGGCTGAACATAAACGTTTTCCCCTCAATTTCAGTTTCATTGAAAGAGAAGAATCCCATCCATTTATCAGGATTTTTACGGTTTTTAAGTGCCTGATCTCCAAAAATTTCACGAATAACTTTCATAGAAAGCGGGCCCTGCACATCAATTTTAACAAAATCATCTGATAAATCAGTAACCTTAACATCTTCATTTGCATGTTTGTATTGAAGGATAAAATCTGCATCGGAAAGGGCATTTACTTCATGACCATGATCCATACCTTTACCGGTCAGATCATGTCCCGCATTAATGACAATGATGAATCTTTCTTCAGATAGTTTCATTATAATCAGATCATCACGTACACTTCCATTTTCATTTAATAAAAGGGTATATTTACACTGACCGATGGTCATATTCTCAACATTTGCTGGCAATACTCTGTGTAAAAGAGCACATGCATCTTTTCCTTCGAATTGAATTTGAGCCATGTGATCTATGTTAAAAAGTGAAACTTTTTCAATTGATTTTGCTTCTTCTAATACAGATGTTAAATAATGAACAGCCATATCATACTGTCCAAAATTACTTCTTTGAATAGGTTGATAAGGACGTCCTAACTGGTCAGCCAGATATTTTTGATACCATTCTTCAACTTCATGAACAGCAGTTTTTCGGACTTGTTCGGGGAAAGCTTTTCCAACATATGCCATTTTTTATCTCCTTTGTTGAGTATAATAGTTTTTTATATTTAGATAAAAATAGGGCATGTTTTTGTCAAATGATTTTTATGATTGGAATAATTATAGCTATGTTTCTTTGATTATTAACGAAAGATAACAAACTTTTATGATGTCATCATAACGATAAAAAAGAATTGGAGTTAATTGTCTGTAACAAAGTCCATTTCTTCTTTTGTAAAGGAGAATGTATTTAATCCTGTAGGATTTAAAACCAGGGCATTTTGTGGTTTTCCTGAACTATCAAGTGATTTTGCATATATTAGTTTTATCTGATAGTTACTATTCAGAATTTGATCTATTTTTTCTAATGAAAACAAAACTTCTTTGCTTTCATTTTGCGTGATAGTCATCATAGTTGGAAGGCCAATTGTGCTAATAAACTGGTTATCCTGATTATAAAGACCAATAGTAAAGTAACCGTTGACTGCCACTTTAAGATTATTTTCGATACTAACATAAAGATCCGCAGGGTTATTGACTTCATATCTGCTATACATAAATACATCAAGGCTATCTGCCGCTAAAATTTTGGCATTTGAATTCATTTTCAATTGGTCTCTGGTTACCCAATTTCCAGAGAATGCCCTTGCAGCTCTAAATCCACCCCAATGAGCAAGTGTTCTTTTTTTAAATGCAGGTAAACCAGGATCGTTAACTTCATAAGAAGCTGCTTTATTGTCTTGTCCATTTTTACCAACAATTAACACCCAGTGGCCACGTCCTTTACCTACTTTTGTTATTACTTTGTTGCCCTTTTCCAAATGCTCTGATATAAATTTCCAGTCATTTCTTCGGTTACACTGGCCTACAAGTTCAACTCCTTCTCCAACTCCATCAAATTGAGCTACAATTTCCCAACGCATATCTGCATGTGCATACCCATTATTTTTTACTAACCAGGCATTTAATTCTTCAGGTGTTACATTTGGATTACTTGCTTCAGAATTGAAAAGCATAGATAAACAGGTTAAAACACAACCACTTCTGCCAATTGTATTGTAACGTGAATATCCTAAGTTTTCATATTTCCATCTTTCATCTACCTGTGAATACCAACTAAATTCTAAATCGTCAATTATCTCAGCAAGCATCGAATATAGCTGAAATATAATTAACAAAAGCAAAACTTGTTTTTTCACTAATCCTCCGTTCTTTTTATATTGTTAACCAATTGAACCCAAACTGATATTTTAAAACTGATGTCAAAAAATGAAAATGAAGCATGATTTTAAAGAGAAAAGGGAGGTTCAATAATCAATAAGGTAGGTTTCACTCTATATAATAAACAAAAAAATGCTTATAGTCATATTTTGTCAAGGGAAAATGAAGACGCTCCCTATTGGGAGCGTCAACAATTCTGTTATTTTAATAAAGTAATTTTTTTAATGACCTGTTGTTTTCCATTTACTTTTACTAAAGCAAAATAGATGTTTGAAGCACAATTTTTGCCATTACTATCCTTGCCTGTCCACTGGAAGATATGAGATCCTGCTCTGAGTTTTTCATGTACAAGACTATTTACTTTCTGCCCTTTAATATTGAAAATACTAATTTCAACATTTCCTGAAACAGGCAGGTTGAATGCAATGTTCGTTACAGGATCAAATGGATTAGGATAAACACTGACAGAAAAAGGTTTTGCTATTTGATCATGATTGCCAACATATTGATTCCCTATCAGAAGATTAGCGT
>JAGOCT010000336.1 GCA_017998585.1 Candidatus Cloacimonadota bacterium
AGATCTATTTTCATTCGTTTTCCTCTTCAAGTTTTCTGCATATTTCTTCTACTGCCCTGAAATTTACTTTACCGCTGGGTGCCATAGGAATATTTTCCAACACATGAAAGCGTTTTGGGATTGCCAGTGAAGGTAAATGTTTAGCCAATAGTTTTTTTATTTTTTTTTGATCTATTTCTGTAGTAGTAACCGCTGCTACAATTTCAGCTCCTTTTACAGGGTCAGGAATTTCTACCACACAGCATATAGTGCCATCTGGAAGAACCATATCTAACACGCTTTCTACTTTCGTCAAAGAAATCATTTCGCCTGCGATTTTAACAAAACGTTTTAACCTGCCTCTGTGATATAAAAATCCGTCATTGTCCAGCATTCCTACATCACCGGTATCATACCAGCCATTTCTGATGCGAAGTGATGTTTCTTCCAGATCTCCATAATAGCCTTTCATAATTGAGTGCCCTTTTACAAGGATTTTTCCTTCTTCACCTGGAAGGCATTCATCATCTGTGTCCAGTTTGACGATTTTGACTCTTATACCAGGGATAGGTCTGCCGATACTGTTTTCACGATTCGAGTCAGGCGTATTGGTTGAGATCACAGGACTGGTTTCTGTTGTGCCATAGCCTTCAAGCACCTTGAGATTATGGATTTTTAGATATTCTTCCTGAATTTGAGGATGTAACTTATCAGCTCCTGAGATGGCATATTTAACAGAATCGAAATCACCTGGTTGGGATTTTTTTAAATACCAGTAATAAAACGTGGGGGTAGCAACCATGATTGAAACTTTATGTTTTCTGATGGAATCTACAATCGTTTTGTAATCCAGCGGATTCGCATGCGCCACAACCTTGCATCCTAAAAACAGAGGAATCCAAAGATTGATAGTAAGTCCGAATACATGAAAATAGGGGAGATTTGCGACGAAAACATCTTCATGACTGACATTTAAAACACTCAGAATACCATTGATATTGGATAAAATATTTTTATGACTGAGCATAACCGCTTTTGGGTCTTTTTCACTACCACTGGTAAATAAGATGACCAGATCATCATCTTCTTTTCCTCCACTTACTAAGGTTTTTAAAACAGATGCAGGAAATTTTGCAACCATTGCAGCTTTTAGTTTCTCCAGAATATTGATTTTTTTCATCACTTCTTCAAGAAAAACCGTGCCTTTAACGGGCTCTTCCTGAATTTTTTCCAGCAGTTTTTCACTGGTAAGAATGGTCCTGAAGTTGCATTTTTTTTGAGCGTAGAGGCAGTTTTGAGTAGCTCCGGTAGAGTAGTTAATCATGACAGGCGTTTTTCCTGCAAATAATACGGCCAAAACAGCGATCGTACAGCCTGCTGAAGGAGGGAGCATGATACCTATGAATTTTCCCTGATATTTTTTGACTTTTTCTGCCATCAGGAGTGAGGCGATTAACAACTTCTCAAAGTTGATTTCTTTCCCTGACATTTGCTCATAAATTGCTGTTTTTTGGGGATATTTTTTTGCGACTTCAATGAATTGATGGTGTAAGAGCATAAAGACCTCTATTTAAAAAAATATGAAATATGAGCACAATCTAAATTGCCTAATTAAAGATTTTAAATCTAGATGTGTGCAGTTTAAAAAATATTTATGATGACTCATAATACCTGATTTCGATTTTTTCTTGATTAATGATACAATAGGACTTATGCTTTATCCAATCTCCAGAGTTGACATACCAGCCTTGTTTTATGGGAATGAGTTTTGGTTGATGGGAATGTCCCATTGCAACTACAAGGGATTTGGATTGATTGATAGTTTGAAAATCGTTTATCATTTTTTCTGCGAAACGAATGAGACCTTTTTCTTTTTTTTGTTGAAGGTCTGGAGAATCTTTTCGATTTCTGCTGGAGCGTGAAAGTGATGTTCCAAGGTATAAACTGAGTGTTGGGTGAATGCATTTTACCAACACTTTTACTGGAAAGCTTCTGATAATACGCCTGAAAATCTGATATCTGATGTCATTAACAGTATGTAGATCTCCATGAGTTACATAGAATGTGTTTAAGCCAATTGTTTCTGAAAAAAAGTCCTGATATAGTTCTATTCCGATAGTTTGGCTTAAAAAATTACCGAACCAAAAATCGTGATTACCAGAAACCATTATTATTCTGATACCACTTTCTTTGAGGTCAGAGAGAATTTTTAAAATAGGAAAGTAATCTTTAATGATGACAGTATTCCATTCAATCCAAAGATCAAAAATGTCTCCATTTAAAATGAGAACTTCACAATTTTCTTTAAGTGATTTCAAAAAACAACAGACTCGGTTGAAGCGTTGATTATCTTCTTCATTTCCTATATATTTTAAATGAAAATCGGAGGCAATCACTATTCGAATCACTGGTTTTTACCTCCAGTAAGATAATAGTATAAAATATTGGTGCCAAACTTAAGTGCTTTTTCTTTTACTTCTGGGGGATCATCATGAGTGGAGGCATTTCCCCATCCATCACTAATATTTGATTCGAATGAGTATAAAACCATAATTCTGCCCTCGTCAGAAAAAATAGCAAAGAGTTGAGGCCTTTTTTGATCGTGTTCATGGATTTTTGGGATGCCTTCCGGAAATGAGAAATAACAATTATACAGGGGATGGTCTTTAGGTAATTCAATAAGAGATTTCTCAGGAAAGACGTTTTTCATTTCTCTTCTGAATGATTGATCCATCCCATAATCATCATCAGCAAAGAGTAATCCTCCATTTTCAAGATGTTTTCTTAATCCGCTGATTTCATCAGAACTCAATTTAATATTCCCATGGCCTGTTATGAATAGAAATGGGTATTCATATAGTTTTTTATCATTTAATCTGATATTTTTATCTTTAGGAGAAAAATCAGTTTGGATATGATGATTGGCAAACTGAGCCAGATTAGGCAGTAATTCAGGATCATTATACCAGTCTCCGCCTCCATTGTATTGTACGCGTGCCAATTGCATATTTCCTTTTCCCAAAAGCATATAAAAGCAACATAAGAAGAGCAGGAGGATATGATATCTTCTGAAAGTCTGATGTTTCAAAGTAACTATCAATTCTAAATTCTCTTATGGATTGATTTAGATAATTGTGTATAAATAAATATTCATAAAGCTTATCACTTATTTTTTACTTTCTTATGAGATAAATTGATCTGTCTTGTTTTAAATCCATGTCCCATTACATCAAATACATCTGTTAATGTGACAAAGGCGTTGGCATCATTTTCTTTAACAAGATCTATTAACAGGGGTACCTGACGTCTATTCAAAACGCAGAATATAATATCTTGAGGTTCTCCGCTAAAACCGCCTTCTCCTTTGAAAATGGTAACAC
>JAGOCT010000337.1 GCA_017998585.1 Candidatus Cloacimonadota bacterium
AGCAGTTAAAACGGATGGTTGAACGAAATCCTTTGACAGTTGATTATTACAAACGCTATCAGGAGATTATCGAAGAATATAACAGAGGAAAAGACGAAGTTGTGATAAAAGAGACTTTCAGAAAACTAATTGAACTTGTAAATTCCTTTTCTGAAGAAGAAGCCGACACCAAACGAGAAGGTTTGACTGATGAGCAAAAAGCAATTTTCGATATTCTGAGACAAGGTAAAAAACTTGAAGAAAAGGAAAAGAACGAAATAAAGAAAATCTCGATTGAGCTACTTGAAGAATTGAAAAAAGAAAAGTTGAAAGTGGATCATGTGTTTGAAAAAGCTGAAACAACAGCCGCTGTTTACCGTTTCGTTAACGACACATTGTTTCAAAAGCTTCCTTATCCAACTTATCAGACAGATGATATTGATTTAAGGACAAATTTGGTTTTTGAACACTTGAAGCATCAATATTTCGGAGGAGGAATGAGCATTTATGGACGATATTAGCAAAAGTAAAATTGTAAGTAGATTTGCGAAATCTCTATTAGAAACCTTCCCAAAACTCCTGAATAAAACACAAATCAGGGTTTATCTTTTTTATTTATTGGATGTACGGCACTACTCAAGCTCCGATTCGCATATCCCTACTGACCGTTTTTACATTTTTCTTTAATAATCATAGACTTATAAATAAATTGTCGTATTATCATTTATCTCTGTAGAATAAGGTTAAATCCCCTTTTCTCAAACTCATAAAATACAGATGTTAGCTTCTATGGCTCAAAAATTGAACAGTCTCCAGATTATTCCCTCAACATTTTTTAAAAAAGACTTGACTTCATTGTTTAAATAGTATATTCTAAGCAAAGGATTAAATGTTGTGGAGTGAAAATGCCGGATATAAATCAGAAAACCATTTTACTGGTCGAAGATGAACCGATAATTGCAATGGTTCATAAACGAATCTTAATCAGTAATGGCTATCAGGTGATGATAGCCAGGACAGGCGAACAGGCAATCGAGATGGCAGATCAGAATAATCATATAAATCTGATTCTGATGGATATCAATCTTGGTGCAGGAATAGATGGAACAGACGCTGCCAAAATAATACTGGACAGGCATGATATACCGCTTGTTTTTTTATCTTCACATACTGAAAAAGAAGTTGTAGAAAAAACCGAAGATATTACTTCTTATGGCTATATTGTTAAAGATTCTGGCGAGACAGTTCTGCTGGCTTCTATGAAAATGGCTTTTAAGCTTTTTGATGCCAAAGTTAAAGAAAAAGAAAAAGAAAATGCGCTCAAAGAATCAGAGTCCAGATATTATTCTCTATTTGACAATATCAGCAGTGGTGTGGCAATTTACACAGCAGTTAACAACGGAGAAGACTTCATTTTTAAAGATTTTAACAAAGCAGGGGAGAAAATTGACGGTCAATGTAAAGAGGATGTTTTAGGCCAGAGTGTTTTAAAAATCAGGCCTGCTATCAAGGCTTTTGGATTATTTGACGTTTTTAAAAGAGTATGGGAATCCGGCCGTCCTGAATATTTTCCTTTAAAAGTTTACAAAGACCATCGTCTCAACAAATACTATGATAATTACGTGTATAAGCTTCCCAGCGGAGAAATCGTTGCAGTTTACAATGATCATACCGATGTAAAACGTATTGAAGAAAGTCTTTCAGAGAATGAAACACTGTTTAGTGGTTTGTTTCTCAATCATTCAGCGGTTAAATTTATCATCAATCCGGTTAATGGTGCGATAGTTGATGCCAATCTGGCTGCCGAGAAATTCTATGGCTGGTCAAGAGAACAACTTAAAAATATGTATATTACACAAATCAATACACTCTCCAAAGAAGAAGTGAAAGAAGCCATGCAAAAGGCTTTGAGTTTTAAAGAAAACTTCTTTAGATTTAAACATCGAAAAGCAAATGGCTCCATCAGCGATGTTGAGGTATTCAGTAGTACAATCAACATTAAAGGGGAACCTTTGCTTCATACGATTGTACATGATGTCACCCGTGGTGTACAGGCTGAAGAAGCAATGAAAAGTAATACAGACTATTTTAATATCCTGCTCGATACAATTCCGGTAGGTATCTTCTATAAAGATACAGAAGGTCGTTATACCGGTCTTAATCTGGCATTTGCCAATATTCTGAATAAACCTAAACATGAAATTATCGGCAAGTCTGTGTTTGATATTGCCACTCCAAAAATGGCAAAAATCTATCATGAAAAAGATAATGAACTCCTGCAAAAACAGGGGATTCAGGTATATGAGTCCTCTATAACAAATGATAATAATGAAACAAAGGATGTGATTTTCCACAAAGCGTCTTTGATTGATACCGATAAGAAAATCATTGGATTAGTAGGAGTTGTTTTTGATATTACAGAACAAAAAAGAATAAAAAATGAACTCTATCAAAGTGAAGAAAGATTTAGACTCCTTTCTACTGATTTACCTTCTTTTGTCTGTGAATATCTGCCTGACAGTACTTTGTTGTTTGTTAATCAGAAGTATTGTGAATACTTTGGCTACACTCCGGAAGAGCTGAATGGACAGAAATTTATGAACTTCATTCCCGAAGAGGAAAGAAACGAGCTTTACAATTCTTATATGGCACTGACCCCTGAAGAGCCTGTCTTAATGTTTACGCATAAGGTTATCAAAAATAATGAAGTCCGCTGGCATGAATGGTCTGACAGAGCGATCTTTGATAATAACAGAAGAATTGTCAAATTTATTGGTGTCGGTAATGACATTACTGACAGAATCAATACTGAAAGCCAGATCATTCAATTATTGAAAGAAAAAGAACTCTTGCTTAAAGAAGTTCATCATAGAATAAAGAACAACATGAATACGATTAATTGTCTTTTGATGCTTCAGGCTTCCGATCAGAAAGATCAGAAAATTAAGAATGTACTGTCTGATTCTGCCAACAGAGTCCAGAGTATGATGATTCTTTATGATAAATTATACCAGTATGAGACCTACAACGAAATGAGTCTGAAACTCTTTTTGCCTTTTCTCGTGAAAGAGATCGTAGAATCTTCAGACTATAATAAAAAAATAAAAACTATCATCCATATTGACGATGTCATATTAAAAAGTAAATTTTTATTGCCTGTAGGAATCATCATCAACGAACTGATTACCAATTCGATTAAGTATGCCTTCGCAAATACAGACAATCCGGAGATAGGATTACAAGTTCATTATCTTAACCAAGTAGTAAAGATGACTTATCATGATAATGGTAAGGGACTTCCTGAAGATTTTCATCACGAAACCTCTAAAGGCTTTGGAATGCAATTGATCAATATGCTTGTCAAACAGATCAAAGGGAC
>JAGOCT010000338.1 GCA_017998585.1 Candidatus Cloacimonadota bacterium
TTCTTAAGCGCATTTTTGACTTTTTCTATCGTATCTATTTTAACTCTTTCAGCAGAATAGTTGAGTGCTGCAAATTTTGAAACAGCTTTTTTTGTTTCTATAAATTCTATCCAGGGCATTTTATCATTTGCCAGCATTTCCTGTTTCAGACAGGCATCTCCACTGACAAGAACAACAGGCACTTTAAAGCATGAAGCATAAGCGGTATTTAAAAAAGCTTCGTTCATTGGGATATCATTTACACTGATACGATGTACTCTGCGGTTTGAATAGGTATGATCCATATTTCCCTGATAAGCACCTGTCCCTGCATGATAACCTATTAAAAATACACGATCAATCTCTTCAGAAAAACCTGGCATCATGTAGTAAGGACGGGGAGAACCTGATAAAATTGAAATTCTGGAATCTTTTTCGGAGAATGACCAGGGGAGATTATCTCCAGAGCTGTGAGAATCTGCGATTATAATATCACTAATCAGATGATTTTTATCACTCTGTCTGATCCCTTCTACGACATATTCCATTTGTTTCGTGATGGCATAAATCACAGATGACCTGTCTTTTGTTTCTTGTTCCCAGTTGTAGGTACCACAGATACCTTCCATATCGAGTGAAATATAAATAATCATTTAAGCTCCCTCATTATATCAATTTTTAAACTTCATTATCAAGTATTTTTCTGATAAGATTAGCTAAATCTTCAATATTAAATGGTTTTTGTAAAAAGAATTTATTGTTATCATTAAGATGATACTGCTCAATTATGTTATCTGTATATCCTGACATATAGAGACATTTTGTGTCTTTTCTGCTTTTTAAAATCTGATCAGATAATTGTTTTCCATTCATTTCAGGCATAATCACATCTGTAATCAGTAAATGGATTGGACCAGACCAGGAATTGGAGATATTTATGGCTTCTTTTGCAGAATTGGCACAAATAACCTCATAGCCGTAAAGACTAAGCATATCTTTTGTCATATTCAGTAATACCTGCTCATCTTCCACTAAAAGCAGTGTTTCTGTCCCTTTATTCATCAATTGGGTATGACCCGTATCAACATTTGTTTCGTTTGTTTTCATATAGCGAGGCAGATAGATTTTAAAACTGCTCCCCTTGTTTAGTTCGCTATAAACTTCAATCGCCCCATGATTTTGACGAATGATACCATAAACAGTTGCCAGACCAAGCCCCGTTCCTTTACCAATCTCTTTTGTTGTAAAGAAAGGTTCAAAAATATGTTCCAGAGTTTCCGCACTCATACCACATCCATTATCAGACACAGTGAGTAGTGCATATTCTCCTGCTTTGAAATCCGGATTAAATTGGGTAAATGTTTCTTCAATTACAATTGTGCTGGTTTCAATAACAATTACACCTTTTTCAAGAATGGCATCTCTTGCATTAACGCAGAGATTCGCCAAAATCTGATCCAGCTGTGAAGGATCAAAATGTATCAAGATTTCTGATTTACCTGGTAGGAAAGTGAATTTGATATGCTCACCTAAAAGCCTGGATAGCATTTTCTTCATCCCGTTCACTGCCTGATTTAAATCAAGTACTATCGGATTGAATGCCTGTTTCCGTGCAAAAGCCAGCAGTTGACGGGTTAGATTGGCTGATTTGACTGCGGCTTTATTGATTTCAGTGATATAATTGTAAGCAGGACTGTTTTTTTCTGTATTTAGCAAAGCAATATCTGAATAGCCGATTATGACACTCAGCATATTGTTAAAGTCATGAGAAACGCCTCCTGCCAGTCTGCCTATCGATTCCATTTTTTGAGAATGGCTTAACTGAGCCTGAAGCTTCAATCTTTCTTCTTCTGCCTGTTTTCTTTCTGTAATATCACTTGTCAGAATAACGACTCTCTCAACTTCTCCTTCATCATTACAAATGCTTTTATATTGTTGCGTTACAATTCGAGGGTTTTGCTTGTTAATACCTTTACTTCCTGTATTAATTTCTGGACCAAAGTATTCTCCACCGGTGGTATAAACTTCCCTTATTTTTCTAATATGGTCTTCATAAGCATTATCCCAACACTCTAAAATCAGATTTTCTTTTGGAGCTAACTCCTCTTCTAAAGAGTCTTTATCAACTTCCCATATTTTTCGCCAGATTTCATTATATAACAACAATTGACCCGTATTTGAACGTACAGAAATACCAGTAGCTGTATTTTCAATGACTGCCCTTGCCAGACTTTCACTTTGCCTGAGTGCATCGATTGCCATTCTCTTTGCAGTTACATTTTGATACATAAAGATATAAATATCAGGTTGCTGATTCTTGTCAGGAATAGAGAATGCAATCATTTGAATCCAAATCACTTTATTATCAAATTTAGGGTTTTTATCATGCGCATTGTAAGAAAACTCTGGAAAATATACTGTATCTCCCCTTTTTACCTGAAAAAGTAAATCATGAAAATGATGTTTCAGTAATCTGTCATCTTCAAATATATTATTCTCTGATTTTGGGGGTAAAGCAAACAAATCTTCAAATGCCTGATTAAAGTGAACTGTGTAACCATTCTGATTTACTATCTGTATAGCAATTGGATTATTATCTATAAAAGCATCCTGAAGGAGTTTCGAATTATCAGTATTTTTACTACTCGTCATTAAACTGTCATCACGAGTTGTTTCTTCCTCTTTTAGTGCTTGCTGATCTTGTATCAGTTGGGTTGCTCTTTTTATTTTAAAGATCGCCATCAACAATAACATTGCCAGAATACAAATGATAAAGATGAGAAAAATCTCAAAACCAATGCCCATTTTATCTCCGCTCTCATATTTTCTGTCTTGCAAAATACAGAATCAGATTTGATACACTCTCTTAGTTGCCATATTAGTAGGATTCCATTTTTTTTGCAATATATTTTTTGCTTTTTCTGTAATGATTTACATATCTTCTCATTACACTAGAAGTTACCTCCTCTGCTAAAACTTGTGTTTTTTATCATTATCCAGTAATGAGTTTATACTCATGAGATGTTACAATCATATTTCTCTTTCTGTTTTATATCATTTCTGAATCTATCTTGGTTTATTAAGCTGTTTATGAAAATGATGACAGTTAAGTACTAACTCAAAACAATTATTGTTTTTATCGATGAAACAGGACTGATTCCTTTTTTTTGTTTGACAGAATAATATTATTAAGAAAATTAGCAATAAAGAGCCAGGATAGCTCAGTGGTAGAGCAACTGATTCGTAATCAGTAGGTCGAGGGTTCGACTCCCTTTTCTGGCTCCATTTTATATATTGCTATCTTCCAAATTGCAAAGGCGCTGCTAACAACCCCCTATATATATTACCTGGACAGAAAAGCACTATCT
>JAGOCT010000339.1 GCA_017998585.1 Candidatus Cloacimonadota bacterium
ACGCTTGATTGAGGGTGATATAGACTGGCAGGATATGAATGGTCAGTTTATCATTTTTAAATGGGATGAGTACTATATTGAGGTTTGGAATGATACACTGGGTATGAAGGATGTGTATTTTTCGAGATCTCAGGGTTATGTCCTTATCTCAACCCGTTTGGACTGGGTCACACCCTATTTAGAGAAAAAGCCATGGAATTACAGTGCTTTTGGCGCTATTTTACTGATGCCTCACATGTTAGTATCTCAGTCATTGTTAAAAAATGTTCTACGTTTAGGTGCTGCAGGCTATGTGAAAGCCTCAATTCATAAGTTTCAAACCGGTAACCGAAGGATCGATCTGATTGATTTTGAAGAGACTGATTTAAATCATTACTTTTTCATATTAAATAAGTCGATGACCTTGTACCCTGATTATGATAAACACCTTTTAACTGAGTATGATAAATCATTTGCAAAATTCTATGCCTTATCACTATTGATGAACAAAGCTAAAAAGAACTGGTCTGTTTTAGAACCATTTGGAAAAGAAGAACTTGAGCAGTTTACTCTATTTCAGAATACTTTCAATATATCTTCAGAACAAAATCCAGGGATAGATGACAGTAAACGCTTATTCAATCTTTGGAAAGAGTATCTTTTAAGTACTTTTCAGACAGGTTTGCCATTTGAATTGAACTATGTCCAGTTTGCCCCTCAGTTAAACAAGGCGGATTATACATTTATGCAGACTGACTATTCTCAGTTTTTCTTTAGCAAAGATGACTTCAAAGCAAATCGGGCATTTCAAAAAGCCTTTTATGAAAACAATCCGGATGCTTTATTAAAAATATTCCCCTCTGACAGTTCATGGATTAGAAACGAATTTCTGATATTTCTAAAAAAAGGACTTGGTCAGCATTTAGATGAGTTAAAAAAGCATTTATCACAATTTGTGTTTAAAACCGATACACAGAAAAACCAGTATATTGTTTATTATACTCAGGGTGTTCAGAATTATGCTCAAAAACTGGGTTTTATGTCTCAATATACCAGATTCTATAATCCATTTATGTTTTTTGAGTTATTAAAAAACCGTATCAATCTGAATTTTACCAGTAATCAATTGTATAAAACCTATCACACTCAAATCGAGGCGAATTGTCCAGAACTGGCTTTCTATCTCAAATCATGTGAAAAAATGCCTGTTTTTCCGAACAAGATGAATCAAAACTTATTGATATACAAGCTATTTAAGGAAGAGATACTTGAGACTCTTCATTCATCCGGAATACGAAAAACACCATATTATAACCTTAAGAAATTAGACAAGATTCTTTCCAAAGCAGAATCAGATGATGAAAAATATATAAATACCATCATCAAATGCTTCATGTTTGAACTAATCAGAAGTCATCTGGAATAAACCTCAAAATCTGCATAAAATCAAGGTTGACTCAATAAGCAGTTCATATTTATTTGTTTTTAGATTAAATACATATAAGGAGTTATCATGGCTAAAGCGCCAAAGACAGCAATCATTCCTACCCGTGAAGAAGATTACCCTGAATGGTATCAACAGGTGATTAAAGCAGCGGATCTGGCTGAAAACAGTGATGTTCGCGGATGTATGGTCATCAAACCGTGGGGCTACTCTATCTGGGAAAATATACAGAAAAATCTAGATCAGATGTTTAAAGAAACCGGTCATAAAAATGCTTATTTCCCCATTTTTATACCAAAGAGTTTTTTTGAAAAGGAAGCAGAACACGTTGAAGGATTTGCCAAAGAATGTGCCGTTGTTACTCATTCCAGACTTGAAGATGATGGCAATGGCGGTTTGAAAGTAGCTGGTGAGCTGACAGAACCCTACATAGTAAGACCAACTTCTGAAACGATCATTGGTGCTTCTTTTGCCAAATGGACTCAATCATACAGAGATCTGCCTCTTTTAATCAATCAATGGGCAAATGTGGTACGTTGGGAACTCAGAACCAGATTGTTTTTAAGAACTGCTGAGTTTTTATGGCAGGAAGGTCATACCGTACATGCGACCAAAGAAGAAGCAGAATTTGAAACAAAACAGATGTTGGAAGTGTATGCTCAGTTTGCCAGAGAATACCTGGCAATACCAGTCATCGAAGGCGAAAAAACAGCCGGAGAAAGATTCCCTGGTGCGGTTGCTACTTACTGTATAGAAGCTATGATGCAGGATAAAAAAGCATTGCAGGCAGGTACTTCACATTTCTTAGGTCAGAACTTTGCGAAAGCATCTGACATTAAATTCCAAAACAAGAATGGTGAGATTGAATATGCCTGGACAACATCATGGGGTGTTTCCACCCGTTTGATCGGTGCTTTGATTATGGCTCACAGTGATGACAACGGATTAGTGCTGCCTCCAAGAATTGCACCAGAACATGTGATTTTTATTCCAATTTATAAAACAGACGAAGAAAAAGAGCAGGTACTTGCTTTTGTAAACAATATCATAACTGAGATTAAAGGCTTACGTTATCATGATGAAAAAATCAGATATTATATTGATAACCGTGATATGACCGGTAGTGAAAAAGGCTGGCACTGGGTTAAAAAAGGAGCGCCTGTACGTGTGGAAATAGGACCGAGAGATATTCAGAATAACTCAGTCTTTGTTGGCAGAAGAGATAAAGAACCAAAAGACAAAATGTCATATCAGGTTCAGGATTTCGTTGCTCAATTGACTACAATTCTTGATGAAATTCAAAACAATATCTATAACAAAGCATTAGCTTACCGAAATGAGAATACAGTTCAAATTGACAGTAATGAAGATTTTTACTCTTTCTTTACTCCAAAAAATGCTGAAAGACCTGAGATTCATGGTGGCTTTGCCGAATCGCACTGGTGTGGCAGTCTGGAATGTGAAGAAAAGATTAAAAATGATCTGAAAGTAACCATTCGTTGTATTCCGCTTCAGGCAAAACAAGAAGCTGGTAAATGCGTATGCTGTGGTAAAGAGAGTACGCAGAGAGTGATTTTCGCTAAGAGTTATTGATCAAATTTTAAGCAACAGTGTTTTATTTCAAACAAATTAAAACCTGTTGCTTTATTTACTTTTATGCTTTCTGGTTACAAGATAAGCGATTGTTAACCCTATTGGAATTGTAAATAGGGTAGATGTCCAAGTATAACCTTTATAAATTAAAAACATGGGGCCGATTGTTGTAACTAATGCTATTATAAAACCAGATATCAACCCAATAGTGTTCAAAACCATTTCAAAATTGACACATTTACGTTCCATAATCATTCTATGCTGACTTTGTTTCTCAACTAAAGTAATCAGCCTCTCAGCACATCCAGGTACAA
>JAGOCT010000340.1:0-1796 GCA_017998585.1 Candidatus Cloacimonadota bacterium
GTTTTGAAAAACTTGTTTCAGTCGCATTTAGAAATCAGGCAATGACAAATATACTGGGTGAAGTTTTTGATAAACATCAGGTTCACCAATTAAGACTGGCTGAGACAGAAAAATATGCTCATGTTACCTTCTTTTTTAATGGTGGAGTTGAAAAACCCTTTGAATATGAGGATAGGGTATTAGTTCCCTCCCCAAAGGTAGCTTCCTATGATATGCAACCTGAAATGAGTGCATTTATGGTTAAAGACGAATGTATTAAAGCATTGAAATCAGATCGCTATCAATCGATCATTATGAACTTTGCCAATTGTGATATGGTTGGTCATACAGGCGTATTTGAAGCAGCTCAAAAAGCTGTCGAGACTGTTGACCAGTGTGTAGGCGAAATAATACCACTTGCATTGGAAAAAGGCTTTTCTGTAATATTTACAGCTGATCATGGAAATGCAGAGCAAATGATTGATGATAATAATAACGTGATGACTGCTCATAGCTTAAACCCTGTTCCAATTTGTATTGTAACTCCTGACAAACATGTAAAAAGTTTGAATTCAGGCGTATTAGCTGATATTGCGCCAACTATGTTATACTTAATGGAAATACCTCAACCAGCTGAAATGACAGGTAAAAGTTTAATTATAGAATAATGGCTAAATCGTTTAAAAAATATGGCTTTATCAATGAAAATAAAGCATTTAATGGAGGATATGATGATTAAGAAGGTAATACTGCTGATTAGTGCGTTAATGCTGTTACTCACTGCTTGTTCTCAAAAACCTTTAGGTTCAAAAGCAAACCCTGTAAAATTGTATTTTGTTCCTTCGATGGAAGCAAATAAGATTGTAGAAAGTGCAGAAGCAATATCAGATTATCTACATCAGGACACGGGGCTTTATTTTAAAGTAGCTGTTCCGACCAGTTATGCTGCAGTAATCGAGGCTATGGGAAGTGAAGAGGCTGATATTGCCTTTTTAGCTACTTTTGCCTATATCATGGCACATCAAAAGTACAATGCTCAGGTTGAGTTGACAACTGTTCGAAATAATCTGAGTAGATACAGAGGTCAGTTTGTTGCTCAGACTTCAAGTAATATCAATGAAATTAAAGATATCCAGGATAAAGTGATCGCTTATACTGATGCCGCATCAACATCAGGCTATATTTATCCTTCTGCCATCTTGAAAAAAAATCAGATTACTCCCAAAAAAGAGATCATGGCTGGGGGGCATCCTCAGGCAATATTAGCAGTTTATGAAGGCACTGCAGATGTGGGATGTACTTTTTGGTCACCTGAACATGAGGGGATTCCTCAAGATGCCAGAAATTCTGTAGCTGAAACGCATCCAGATGTATTCAATAAGTTAAAAATTATTGGATTTACTGAATGGATTCCAAATGATACCGTTACATTTAGAGATAAATTCCCAAAAGAACTGAAAGATAAAATTGTTACTTCACTTCTTAAATATGCAAAAGATCCTGAAGGAAAGAAAGAATTGAAAGACCTATATCAGATTGATGATTTTATTGTGTCTCAGGATAGTGATTATGATATTGTCAGATCAACTCTTCAGACACTCGGAATGGATGCCAATGAGCTCTTCAAATAAATCTTTACTAGAGATTAAAGGACTGAGTAAAACCTATCAGAATAATTTTCAGGCATTAAAAAAAATTGACCTGAAAATCCAAAAAGGTGAATTTGTTATTCTGCTTGGACTTTCGGGTTCAGGAAAATCTACTTTGCTACGATGCATCAATCGTTTGATTGAGCCTAACGAAGGGGCTATCATTTT
>JAGOCT010000340.1:1896-3328 GCA_017998585.1 Candidatus Cloacimonadota bacterium
ATCTTTGCTTTGTTTTTATTCAACATTGCTTCTTTGCAGTATTTATTATATTATTTAAATGACACTTACAGTCTATTTGTTTTACCTGCTATCTTTATCTCACCATTTATCAGTATGATACTAGCTGTAGTCCTAACAATGATACCGATAAAAAGTTCTGTCGAATTGAAAAGAAAATTCATCATATTTCTAACAATTTTATCAATTATTTTGACAATGATTGTTGGTTTTTTACTGGTAGAAATAAGACCAGTAAAATTTGTGATGAACTTTCACAAAGCATATAATATACTGGATAAATTATTCAACCCGAATTTCTCTCTTTTTTTTCCTATGCTTGGTTCACTTATACAGACGATATATCTTGCATTGATGGCTACAATACTCGCTATTCCCTTTGCCTTTTTTTTAAGTTTTTTTGCTGCCAGAAATCTGATGCCAAATCATTTTATTCCAAATACGATTTACTATATTGTAAGAACCTTATCTACCTTTACCAGGTCAATTGAAGCGATAGTTTGGGCTATTATTTTTACTGTTTGGGTTGGTATAGGTCCATTTGCAGGAATGCTGGCACTGATGATTCATTCTATTTCATCATTGATTAAATTATATTCCGAACAGATAGAGAATATTGATCATGGTCCGGTAGAAGCAATGCAGGCTACAGGAGCAAATACATTACAGGTATGGATTTATGCCGTAATTCCTCAGATTTTATCTCCATTTCTGGCATTTACAATTTACCGCTGGGATATTAATATCCGAATGGCAACCATCGTCGGTTTTGTTGGAGGAGGAGGAATTGGACAGGCATTACAGCAACAACAGCAATTGCTTAGATGGAGTAATGTAAGTATGATTATGTTGATGATTGCAGTAACTGTCTGGATTATGGATATACTAAGCGCTAAGTTAAGAGAATACTTGTTAAGGAAATAAGATGATAAAAGCTGTAATTTTTGATTTGGATGGTACATTGATTGATTCAATGGGGATATGGAAGAAAGTAGATATTGATTTTTTAAAAAAAAGAAACATTGCTGTACCTGAGCACTTGTTTAATGATTTCAATGGAGGCAATAGTTTTAATGATCTGGCTGTATATTTTAAAGAAAAATTTAGTTTAAAAGAAAGTCTTGATGAAATTAAGAATGAATGGCATCAAATGGTAGAAGAATACTATCGTAAAGAACTTGAAATCAAAGATAATGCAATTGATGTGCTTAATTTACTTAAAGACAAAAAGATAAAACTGGCCATTGGTACTAGCAATTCTGAATATCTTACCCGTGAGGTATTAAAACTGAATCACATAGAGGATTATTTTAGCAGTATAAGCTGTGGATGTCATGATATTAAGGGTAAACCTTATCCTGATATATTTATGAATGCCTCTTCTGAGCTTGCTGTTGAGGCTGAAAACTGCCTG
>JAGOCT010000341.1 GCA_017998585.1 Candidatus Cloacimonadota bacterium
CCTTGTATGTTTGGTCACATTGAAGTAGATCAGTAATCGCTTTTAATTTCGAAGAGTTTCTAATGTATTGAGACATTTTACAATATTCAGGTAGTTTATCTATCCCATCTCTCCAGTTCTCAATTTGCCTAACATAAAAATTATCTAAACTAAAGTTATCTTCAAGGTAAAGATTTGAATAAATGTTAATAATTGTAGAATCATAAAATTTTCGGAGAAGAGAATAAGAATCATTAATCCGACCGTTTAACAATATATCATGAATTGATTCAAGTGTTCCATGTATTGATGAGTAAACATATGTATCTAAGTTTAATATTGACCTTGTTCCTTGCGTCACCCAATTCATAACTGATTCTGAAAGCGACTTATAAAAGTCGGCATATTCTATCAATTTTCTAAATACCATATGTTCTCTATATTCCTTGCTTAGTTGTTCTATCATTTCAATTCTACTTGTCAATGTGACACACGTTATTCCAAGTATAGCTCTGTTTCATTGCTATTAACGAAATAGCGTTTTATTCAACGTTTCCCCAAATTTATGATGAATAACGCTGAAAGTCAAATTTAACCGGGAAATCTTTGTTTGAAATGGTGTGGGGAAATGTTGAATAAAACCGAGTTGGACTAAGCCGTCACCGTTGTATCTATGGGTATTTTATCTGTTTTTCGTTTCATCCGGGAGCTTTATGATGGGGAATTGTAACCCGGGTGATTGATAAATCGGAATTCGTTTCCATTTTAAAGTTTTTAGCAGACATACCTTTCCTTTACTGGTTTTTTATTCCAGGACGGGGAATGAAAATGCCAATGAACGCATGGGCTGACTCAAATTATCCGACACCAGATTTTAGCAATAATCCGGATATCATCCTGCCCTGAAAGCATTTTGGACAGCGGAATGGATCTCTACCGGAGAGGGTCTGCCATACCTCCATGGCATTAAGTCCTTCCATAACCGGAAACCAGGTTGCTTTGCCTATAAGACTGAGACACTGGCTTAGTTTTGATTTTAAATTGCATAAAGCCAGAATACCGAAGTACCTGATTTTATAGAACCCGCAAGGGAGAATGTGTTGCAGGAAACGGCGGATAAACTCACACGAATCCAACGTAAGACTTCTTTGCTGTGCATTGTTTTTATAGTCCTTGTAACTGAATGTGACTTTCCCTTCTTCAAAGGCTTTTAAACGGTGATTTGAAATTGCCACTCTGTGCGTATAATTACCCAGGTATTCGATGATGGCTGAAGTATTGGCAAAAGGTTTCTGACAGTAGACTACCCAGTTTTTCTGGTAACACAGACGTTTCAAATCTTCAAAACAGGAAGTTCCTTCAGGAAGATTCAAAACACCTTTGGTAACGGCTTGTTCAAGCAAGCGACAGAGAATCCCCCGGAATATTTTACTAAGGATTTTTACCGGAAGGAAGAATTTTTTGGAAGAATGAATCCATTCCATCTCATCTGCAGAAAGTCCACCTGCGGGAACGATCATATGAATATGCGGATGGTAAACCAAAGTCTGCCCCCAGGTATGCAAAACACCAACAGCCCCGGCCTGAAAACCTCCATTTTGTCTGGTAGCAGCACATTGCAAAAGTGTCTGACCAGCAGCTTTAAAGAGCATACTGTAAGCTTTATCCTGATTCAGGTAAAAGATCACATTCAGGCAGGTAGGGATGGTAAAGACTACATGGAAATGCTTTACCGGAGGCAGATTGGCAGCCAGTTTGTCCACCCATTTTGCTTTCCTCAGGAACTGGCACTTCGGACAATGCCTGTTGCGGCAAGAATTGTATGAATTCCTGGTATAACCACAATGATCGCACTGGTCAGAGTGTCCGCCCAATCTGGCAGTACGACAGTTGCGGATAGCATTATACGCTTTTATTTGATCTGGACATAGTTCGTGTTTATCAAAGAATGCTTCACCATAGCTGTTGAAAATGTCAGCCAGTTCCAGGGCTTGTCTCTTATTTTCCATAGCCATGTTTTTAAATATCCATGGAATCCAGCGGGGACACTATACTGGAAAGCTGAATATTTACCAGGTGCAGGTAAACTGAAGTGGTTCTGATGGAAACATGCCCCATAAACTCCTGGATCACCCGTATATTAACTCCCTTTTCCAGCAGATGGGTTGCAAAACAATGCCTGAGTGTATGAAAGGAAACCTTCTTTCGAATGCCTGCTTTTAATGCGCTTTTCTTGACTATCTCGTTAAGTGTTTGGTCTGAGAGGCAAACACCTTTTTTGCCTTGTGCTTCAAACAGATAAGTTTTCGGACGTTGTATTTTGTAATACGTCCTGAGTAAATCAAGTGCTTTTGGCGAAAGAATACTGTTTCTGTCCTTTTTACCTTTGCCTTGAACTACACGCACTTGCATACGTGCAGAGTCAATATCGGCAGGTTTTATCCGTTGAGCTTCCTGTCGTCTCAGTCCGGCGGAATAAGTCAGAGCTAATAAAGCTCTGTGTTTAATGTTGGATGTATAAGCTATAAGTTTTTCGACTTCGGATAGCGACAAAACAACTGGTAACTTCTTTTCTCGCCTGGGCCTGCGGATTTTGAAAGGTTCCCATTCACGCCCTAAAACATCGACCTGTAAAATCTTGAATGCACTGATGGTTTGATTGATCAGGGAAATTGAAACCTTATCATTAGTAACCCGATTATGTAAATAATCTTTTAAATGCTGTATGGTAACTTCATCCAGCGGCAGGTTTAAATCATTTTCTAACTTCAGTAGTAAGTCGCTGTATGAATGAACAGTACGTGGACTATAGTTCCGGAGCTCCATCTCCCGAACAAGCTTTTCAATTAATGGTGATTCTTTTTTTTCATGGTAGTAGTTTTAAAAATTACAGATTAAAACTACTGCATTTATCTGAATATCTGAGATTACCGCCTTGGCGGTTTAGTTCAACGTTTCGAAAATATGATTAGGTGCGGAATGCGGGCTGCTTTCCTGTCGAAAAGCACCGAGGCTGATGCGGGTGATAATGTTGATTATCCGCACCGAAACCGCACTTAATTATATTTTGCTGTTGTGTGCAGTTTTTCTTATTGTTTTTTTATATAGTTTATCATAGTGTCATTGTTTTTTATAAAATCAATATCATATGGGTTAATGGTCGTTTTTGTCAGATACTCTCCAATGCTTTGTTGCAATTCAATCTCAACTTTATTCATATACGGATTAGCCTTTTCTCCTGACAAATCAATTGTAAAAGGCATTCTAAATACAATCCCAGAATGGTTTAATTTAAAAATTAATGGCGTTAACCCTCTTCCTGAGATATATGGTGAGGGT
>JAGOCT010000011.1 GCA_017998585.1 Candidatus Cloacimonadota bacterium
TATCAGTCTTTCCTTTATTGAAGGTAAATCAACCACCAGTATCATAAAAAAGGTAGTTTCTCAAAATGAGTCATCATGAACATATCCCGTCAACCTGTGACGAAGAAACAGGTATTGTTGTTAACAGCACTCCAAATGACGTATGGGTGGAAAGGATGTCACTCGAAGGTTGTAAAAGTTGCGCCATGAGTGGTGTATGTGGTTCAAAAAACACACCTCAACTGAAATTTAAAAATGATGCAGATTATCACATAGGGGATATCGTATTGATTCATATCAGTAGTTCCACCCGTTTAATGTCTTCATTCATCATTTTTATTGTCCCAGTCATACTTTTAATCCTCACATTCGCTCTTTTCTATTATGTTTTAAATACGAGTGAAAAAATCAGTATTCTAGTGGGTTTTCTCAGCTTGTTTTTGTCTGCTCTGATTATTGGCCTTTATGATAAGTATTTGGCGAAAACCAAAGCTGTCAGTATTTCAAAAAAGGATTTATAAATGAATATATTTTTAAAAGATATGATATTCTTTGGATATCACGGCGTATATCCAGAAGAAAGAAAACTCGGCCAAAGATTTGTAGTTAATATTACATTAACCAGTCAGCATGAAAATGATAAACTCATTCATCATCTTGAAGATACAATTGATTATACAAAAGTTTATGATGAAGTGAAGCATATCATGGAAAAAGAACAGTTTTTACTTTTAGAAAACTGTTGTAACCACATCATCAGTTCCTTGCTTGAAAAATTTTCATTACTCCAGGAAGTTATTGTTAAGATTGAAAAACCTGGTGTACCAATCAATGGTAGCTTATCATCTGTTGCGATAGAAATGAAAAGGAACAGAGATTGAGAGCGATTCTCAGTTTAGGATCAAATTTAGGAAATCGGAATGACTCGATTAACCAAGCGATTAACCAAATTGCAAATCTTCCCAATACAATAGTTCAAAAACAGAGTCAGATTATTGAAACTGAGCCCTGGGGGCATATCCTGCAGCCTGCATTTCTTAATTGTGTCGTTATCATAGAAACAGTACTAAATCCCTATGATTTACTGGATTCACTGCTAAACATTGAAAACAAACTGGGTCGTATCAGAACTGAGAAGTGGGGAGCAAGGACAATAGATATTGATATTATTTTTTATGAGAACCAAGTCATAAAAACAGATAATCTGACAATTCCTCATCCTTATATGCATGAGCGCTTATTTGTGTTGGATTGTTTAAATGAGATTTGCCCAGAATATATGCATCCGATTTTTAAAAAGAATATCAAAGAATTAATAAATAATATAAAACAGGGGTAGATATGAGCACTTTAGCGTCAATTATATTAGCAGCGGGAAAGGGTACCCGAATGAAATCTGATAAGGCAAAAGTAACCTTTTCACTTGCCGGGAAAAGTCTTGTTCAGAGAGTGGTTGAAACCTCATTAAAGAGTGAATGTAATAAGATTTGCGTCATCGTTGGATATAAAAAAGAAGATGTAATGAACTGTATTCCGCCACATAAAAGCTTGGAATACTGTGAACAGACTGAACAATTGGGAACCGGTCATGCTGTTAAAATGGCAGAAGAAAATTTTAAAAACTGTGAAGGAGAAGTCTTTATTCTGTGTGGTGATGTACCACTTTTAAAACCAGAAACACTCGAGAAGATGCTAGAATCTCATCATAATAATAAAGCATTTTGTACTGTTCTGACAATGATTCTTGATGATCCGGGTAAATATGGACGTATGATTAGAGATAAAAACAATCAGATTCATAAAATTGTAGAATTTAAAGACGCCAGTGAAGAGCAGAGACAGGTTAAAGAAGTAAACAGCGGGATTTATTGTTTCGATATTCAGGCTTTATTTAAAGCATTACAAAAAATCAACAACAACAATGAACAACATGAATACTATCTGACCGATGTACTTGAGATTTTTTATAATGAAAATAAACGGATTGATGCAATTGTACTGGATGATGTCTCAGAAGCAGCCGGTGTCAACTCTCAGGAGCAACTGGCTGAACTGGAATGTGAGTTTAACAACAGAATTAATAATCACTGGCTGAACAATGGCGTGGTAATCGAAAATCCGGCTACTGTCATCATTTCAGAAGATGCTATCATAGAAAATGATGTAACGATACAGGCTGGCACGGTTATTCGTGGTAACTCTGTGATTAAGAAAAATTCAATAATCGGTGTTAATTGCTATCTTGAAGATGCCAATATTTTAAGTAACTGTATTTTGAAAGGTTATAATATCGTTATAGATAAACAATTGGAAAGTGGTACGATACTTAACTGGCAGGAGAAACAAATCAATGAATGACATACTGTATTCTCCATGGCGCTTACAATATATCATTTCTGAGAAAGAAAACCAATGCATCTTTTGCGTGAAGCCAAATTCTAAAGATGATGCCAAGCATTTAATATTATACAGAACAGAACTCTCTTTTGTGATTATGAATTTGTATCCCTACAATAATGGTCATCTGATGGTAGTTCCTTATCGTCATGTAGCCCGACTGAGTGATCTAGAAATGGATGAAGTAAATGACTTATTCCAGTTAGTTCAAACAACAGAAGGCATTTTAACCAGGGTGTATCACTCTGATGGTTTTAACATTGGTCTTAACTTAGGAAAAGCTGCCGGAGCTGGAATAGACGAACACTTACATGTTCATATCGTTCCTCGCTGGAATGGAGACTGTAATTTTATGCATTCAATCAATGGTACACGTGTTATTCCAGAAGCTTTTGAACAGGCTTATGCAAAAATCAAAGAAGAGTTTGACAAACTACCCCATGAAAAATAATTTGGCATTAATCTTATGAAAAAAATCTTAATAATCATAAGCATACTTATTATTTTAGGATGTGGTCTTTATTTTTATTTTGTAATTTATCCTAAAATGAAAGATAAAACTGATCATACAGAGGAACAATATCCTGCAATCAAGATTGGTCTTGTTAATGGATGCGGTTATCAGGGGGTTGCCGGAAATATAGCAGAGGCAATGACTGATAAAAATATAGATGTGGTACAGATTTCCAATGCCCGGAAATTCATTTACAAAGAGTCAGTAATTGTCGTAAAAATTGATGATAAAAATGAGCTGGAACGGTTAAAAAAAATGACAGGAATCACTCATGTCATCTATGCCTTAAATGATACCTATCCGGTTCCATTTTTAATAATAGCAGGTAAGGATTATCAGACCTATTTCCATTAAAGGAATTCAGGTAGAAATAAAAGGAGTGTTATGGAACACAGTATAACAGATAAGGTAAAACTGATTGTTGAATGGCTTGAAACAAAGAAAGCTGAAAATATCAGTTATATCAATTTACAGGGAAAGACTAGTTTTACAGATGCTATTATTGTCTGTAACGGTACCGCTGAAATTCATAACCGTGCAATTGCAGATCATGTAATTGACATGGCAAAAGAACATAAAATGATGATTTTAGGTAAAGAAGGTATGGAAAATGCAAAATGGATATTAATCGATTTAGGTGATGTAATCATTCATATCTTCAATTCAGCCATGAGAGATTTCTATAAAATGGAACAACTCTGGATAAAAGAAAATAAAATACAGGATACAGAACAAAATGAAGATTAAAGATATCATCAGAAAAGAGATTGAAAAATCCGCTAAATCTTTAAAAATTCAGTTGAATACAATGTATTCTATTGAAATTCCAAAAGTCAAAGAACATGGAGATTTTTCTTCAAATGTCGCTTTGATAAGTTGTAAACTCAATGAAAAAAATCCAATGGAACTCGCAGAAATAATATGTGCAAAACTCCAGAGAAATAAAAATTTTGATGAAGTTACAGTTGCAAAACCAGGCTTTATAAATTTTAAGATTTCACGAAACCTATATGTAGAAGTCATAAAAAGTATACTTGAACTGGGAGACGAGTTTGGACGTTCAGAATATGGTGAAGGCAAAAAAGTGTTGCTAGAATTTGTTAGTGCCAATCCAACGGGACCGCTCAATATCGTTAGTGCACGAGCAGCTGCTTATGGTGACACCTTATACAGAATTATGTCATTTATTGGTTTTGATCCGACACGTGAGTTCTATATCAATGATGCTGGTAATCAGGTAGAAATTCTGGCTGAATCGATTGAATTAAGATTTAGAGAATTGTTGGGAGAAAAAATAGATGATATGCCAATGGAAGCTTATCATGGAGAATATGTAAAAGAACTGGCTCAAAAACTCAATACAATGGAAGGTTCTCGAATTCTTCATATGAGTGAAATTGAAAGAATTCAAAAGATTAAAAAATTTGCTCTTGACGAAATTCATGAAATGCAAGTCGAGAGTCTTGAAAAATTTGATGTTGAGTTTGATTCCTGGATTTCAGAAAAAGCGATAAGATCTATGGGTATCATTGAAGAAGTATTAAGCTATCTTTATGAATCTAAAGTAACTTATGAAAAAGATGATGCTATCTGGTTTATGGCAACAAAATTTGGTGATGAAAAAGATCGTGTTTTACTCAAAGCAGATGGTCTTCCTACTTATTTTGTTCCGGATATTGCTTATCATACTACCAAATATCAGCGAGAATATGATGTCATCATTGATGTCTTAGGTCCCGATCATCATGGTTATATACAAAGACTGATTGCAGCATTAAGTGCTTTAAAATATGATGAAAAAAAATTAGAATTTATTTTTCTTCAACAAGTGAATTTATTCAATGAAGGCGAAAAAATTAAAATGTCAAAACGTGCAGGTAAAATTGTGACGATGAATGAGTTGATTGACGAGGTAGGGAAAGATGCTGCGAGATTTTTCTTTATTGACCGTAAGCCTAATTCTCATTTAAATTTCGACCTTGAGCTTGCAAAAAAACAGTCTTCTGAAAATCCTGTTTATTACTGTCAATATGCTTATGCCCGTATTTGCAGCATTCTAGATAAAGCAGATAAATTACAGTTAAAAACAAAAGAGATTGACTTCACTAAACTGAAGAAATTAAACAGACCGGATGAATTTGAAATTATCAAGAAATTACAAGAGTTTCCAGATGTTTTAATTGGTTGTTCTGATTTTCGTGAACCACATCGCCTAAGTGAATATTTAAAAGAATTAAGTGGTTCTTTCCACAGATATTACCATGAATGTGGTATATTAAATAAGAGAACAAAAGATACCACTTTTGCTCGCTTATACCTCATTAAAGCCGTTAAAAACGTATTATCAACAGGATTAAACTTAATAGGAGTCAGTTCACCTGACAAATTATATAAGTTAAAATGAGAAAAATGTTAGTTATTTCTGATACCCATCATAACTTTGATTTGATGGGTACAGTTTTTGCTAAAGAGCATGATATTGATTCCATTATTCATCTAGGCGATGAACATGATGATTTGGATTTTTTTCCTGAATTTACAAGTAATAAAACAATCTACAGTGTACCAGGACTTTACCATAAAGATTACTATCTTATCCTAAAAAAATGTATCAAAGTTAAAATCGAAAATTGGGAAATGATACTAGCTCATTCTCCTCATGATTTACAATACCAAAGTCAAGAAAATTTAATTTATATACATGGACATACCCATAAGGCTACAATAAGGATAGAAAAAGGAAGCTGTGTGATAAATCCAGGTCATTTAAAAGCATTAAAAGACAGGGGAGAGGTAGCATCATACATGATTTTTGAGATTGATAACGGTTCTGTAAAGTTTATTTTAAAAAATATTCAGGGAGAATTACTCTCAGAAAAAATCATTTCAAAAAATATAAAATGAGATATAATACAGGAATATTTGAAGTTTTAGAACGTTTTTTTAGTCTGGATTTTCAAAGACTGATTCTCTATTTCTTAATCTTGTTTATTCTGTATATATTCATACGATTCTACACAAACCGCAGAAAAAAATTGATCGCTTTAAGTAAAATCCAAAAAATGCCTGCGAATATTTGGTTTTACTCAAAATTGATTGATTTTGAGTTAGGTATTGATAAAGTGAATTCTATGAGATTGTTAAAATGCTTCTATGATTATTTGCAAAGAAAATATAAAATTAATGACTCGGATTTGAAAGAAAAAACAATTTTTCAATGGGTAAATGAAAAAGAAGAAGATCTGGAATATATTGAATTATATGGAGATATATACAATCGCATAAATGAGTTGAAACAAAATGATAGTTCAGAAGTTATCACTTATATAAAAAGTATAAAAAAATACTTTAATCAGGAAGACCTGACTGACTGGATAGAAAAACGACGTCAGGAAAATTGCAATAATTGTTAGAAAGGAGAAAGTATGGTTTCTATTGAAGAATTACACAGACAAGTACTTGAACAAAGCCAAAAGATTGATATATTAGTAAGTGAATTAAGAAGAAATATTGTTGGACAGGATTATATGATAAAGCGTATGCTCATAGGTCTACTGGCTAATGGTCATATTCTGCTCGAAGGTGTTCCTGGTCTGGCAAAGACTTTAGCCGTAAGTTCTCTGGCTGACACCTTAACCGCATCATTCAGAAGAATCCAGTTTACTCCTGATCTTCTTCCAGCAGACCTTTTAGGTACCTTGATTTATAATCAAAAAACAGCTGATTTTGAACCCAGAATTGGGCCTATTTTTGCCAATTTTGTATTAGCAGATGAAATTAACCGTGCACCTGCTAAAGTTCAGTCTGCACTTCTTGAAGCTATGCAGGAAAAACAAATGACTATTGGTAAAACAACCTGGGAATTACCAAAACCATTTATTGTTATGGCGACTCAAAATCCGCTAGAACAGGAAGGAACATATCCATTACCTGAAGCACAGGTTGACAGGTTTATGTTGAAGCTTATTGTAAACTATCCAAATAGAAACGAAGAAAAAGAAATTTTAAATAAAATGGTCAGTAGTGATCCTGAAAAACTTAACAAGATTCTAACACCAGAAAATATTCTGGAAATGCGTGAGATTGTTAAAAATATCTATATGGAAGAGAAGATAAAAGATTATATCCTGGATCTTGTTTTTGCCACTCGTGAACCAGATAAATTCAAAAATCTAAACGAGCTGAAATCTTATATAGAATGTGGTGCTTCTCCTCGTGCAACTTTATATTTAGCAAGGGCAGCCAAGGCACATGCTTTCCTGGAACATAGGGGATATGTTACACCTGATGATATCAAAGCCATTGGTCGCGATATTTTAAGACATAGAATCATCTTAACCTATGAGGCTGAAGCTGAACAGATTACAACCGATCATATCATTAACAGACTCTTTGATGAAATTGAGGTTCCATAAAAATGGAAGCTTCTGAAATCTTAAAAAGAATCAGAAAAATCGAGATATCAACCAAAGCCTTAGTGAATGAAGTATTCTCAGGTGAATACCATTCCATGTTTAAAGGACACGGACTGGAGTTTGCAGAAGTAAGAGAATATCAGGATGGCGACAGTTTTAAAGAGATAGACTGGAATGTTACAGCAAGACTGGGAAAACCACATATAAAGAAATTTAACGAAACACGTGAGTTGAGTGTTTTGTTTTTAGTTGATACAAGTGCTTCTTCTCATTTTGGAACTGTCAGTTATTTAAAATCTGAAATCATTACTGAATTAACGGCTTTATTATCATTCTCCGCTTTATCAAACAATGACAAAGTCGGATTGATTCTTTTTTCAGATCAGATTGAACAATTCTCTCCGCCTAGAAAAGGCAGAAAAAATACTTTAAAAATATTGAGAGATATCTTGTATTTTGAACCAAAAGGAAAAGGAACCTGCATTGAGAAAGCAATAGAATTTGTTTGGAAAATCACCAAGAAAAAATCAGTGATTTTTATTATATCGGATTTTTTTGATAAAAACTACGAACATAGTTTAAGAATCTTATCAAAAAAACATGATGTTGTTGCTTTTAGAATAATTGATCCTGCTGAGTTAAAAATGCCTGATGCAGGCATTCTTCATTTTCAAGATCCAGAAACAGGACATCGAATCACAGTTAATACCTCCTCAAGAAAATTCAGAGAATTGTTTCAGGCAAGTATGGTAAAACAAACCTTATCGCTTGAAGAAACCTTTAAAAAAATGAAAATAGATTTGTTAACAATCAAAACAGATCAAAATTATATCCCAAATCTGATAAACTTCTTTAAAAGTCGTATTAAACGTATTAAACGAGGTTAATTTGAAAAGAATTCTTTTATTATTATCAGCTTTGTTAATAATTGCATTGCATGCAACTGATTTGCCAGTTAAGCTGATAAAACCTGATACACTTTATATCGGTGAGAGCTTCACGCTGGAAATTGAAATACCGAAAGATGAAAAAGTCAATATATCAGAGCCCAAAAACATAAATTCTGATCAGGTTGTACTAATCAAAACTGAACTTCAGGATTCTGAAAAAACATATAAGTACCTTTTAACAGTTGCTGCTTTCGACACAGGTAAAGTTGACGTTCCAGCAATCAGCTTTTATAAAAAATCAGAAAAGGCATTAGATTCATTGTTAACTCAATCCTTTTCTATATGGGTCTCATCTTCTTTAACGCCTGCTGATACAACGATTAAAGATATCAAAGAACCTGAGTCTGTTTACCTGGAATGGCAGGATTATGTTCTTTTACTGATAATTTTTAATCTACTCAGCTTGCTGTATGTATTGGTAAAAAACTTCAGAAATAGAAAGAATAAAGAAGAAGAATATCAAACCATTGATTTAAGACCAGCCTGGGAAAAAGCAATGGAAATGCTGTTAAAACTCAAAGAACAAGATTTGCTGGAAAGAAATGAATGGATTGAATATCATTATTCTCTTTCAATTGTCTTAAGACATTTTCTAATGTTGCAGTTTAATGTTAAAGCGGTTGAAATGACAACTTATGAAGTAAAAGAAAGTTTGCCTACTGATTTTCAATTTAAGAGAGAAATTATACAACTACTGAGTTTCTGTGATCAAATAAAATATGCTAAAGGTATTCCTGATATCAGCATATCAAAAAAATATGAAGAATGGCTCGAACAGTATATCATTAGCTTTAAAATAGAAAGTAAAGAAACGGAAGCATTATGATTCAATTCTTGTACCCCCTCTGGTTTCTTGCTTTAGTACTGTTACCCATATACTGGTACTATGAGTGGAAATTTAAAAGCAAGAAAAAACCTCGTATCCAATATGCTCTGGTAGATGTTATAAAAGATATTCAAAAGAGAAATCACTGGTCATTCTACACTCACATTATTATAAAATCCCTTGTTTTTATACTGATTATATGCGCACTTGCAAGACCACGTCAGGTACTGGTTCGTAAAGACATCAGTAAGAAGGGTGTTGACATTATATTTGCACTTGATGTCAGTGGTAGTATGCTTGCTGTTGACTTTAAACCTGTAAACAGAATGGAAGCAGCTAAGAAAGTGGCAGCACAATTCGTACAAAAGCGAGACCATGACAGAATTGGAATCGTAACATTTGCTGAATATGCCTATACTCAAGCTCCGTTAACTCTTGATTATAATATGATTCTAAATGTGATTGATAAGCTAAACGTTGATGAGCAACAAAGTGGTACTGCTATTGGTAGCGGAATTGCAACTGCAATAACCCGATTAAAAAATTCAGAAGCAAAATCTAAAGTTATCATTCTGATAACAGATGGTCGTAACAATGCTGGAGAAATAGACCCTTTTTCTGCTGCAGAACTTGCTAAGACATTAGGAATTAAAGTATATTGCGTCGCAGTTGGAAGTACAGGTCCGGTTGATTATCCTTTTGTTGACCCTATATTTGGAGTACAATATCAAAAAGTGATGATAGATATGGATATTCCATCGCTAAACAAAATTGCACAGATTACAGGAACAAGAAAAGTATCTGTTGCAACAAATTCTAATGAACTTAATCAAATTTTAGAAGAAATAAACAGACTGGAAAAAAGTGAGATAAAACAAAAAAACTACTATGAATATGAAGAGACGTTTACTTATTTGCTGGTGATTTTATTAATTCTGATGCTATATGATGTACTTAGACGTACTATTATACGTAAAGATATTCCGTGAGGTCTTATGAACTGGGGAAATCCAAACTTTCTTTATCTATTATTACTGATACCCATACTGATAGTCATGATGATTATCGGGACAAAAATCAGATTGAAACGATTTTCACGTTTCGCTTCAAAATCATTATTTACATTTCATTACCGTAACTTTTCAATTTTTCACTGGAATATAAAAATTGCATTGATTATTATTGCCATTATGTTTGTTGTGATAGCACTGGCACGTCCCCAGTGGGATAAAGAAGTGCAGGAAGTCCATCAACAGGGAATTGATATTGTTGTCTGTATCGATGTATCTAAAAGTATGGATGCAGCAGATATCAGACCTTCCAGGCTTGAAAGAGCAAAAAATCATATCAGTCTTTTCCTGGAGGAGTTAAAAGGGGATAGAGTCGGGATCGTGGCATTTGCAGGAAAAAGCATGGTATTATGCCCCTTAACAGATGATTATGCAGCTTTGAATATGTTTTTATCTACGCTGAATACTGAGACAATAACAGCTTATGGCACGAATATAGGCTCTGCCCTCGAAAAAGCTGAAAAAATGTTTTTAAAAGAATCGAAAAGTAAAATTATCATTTTAATTAGCGATGGGGAAGACTTAGAAGCTGATGGGATAAAAATGGCTTCAAGAATTGCCAAACAAAATATTAATATTTTTAGTATTGGCGTTGGCTCAATTGATGGCAGTCCAATTGAAATGATTAATTCATATGGACAGGTTGAATATGCAAAAGATGACCAAGGTAATATCGTATTATCAAAAATGGATGTAGAAACACTTTCTGCTATTTCTTCAAATGCTAATGGGAAATTTTACCCGATTACACCACAAAATTCTGAAATATATGATATTCTTAATCAAATAACTGGAAAAGAAAAAAATAAAATCAGTAGTAAACAATATTTTAAATTTAAAGAACAATATCATTATTTTGTTATAATTGCCTTGATATTAATCATTATTGAAGCACTTGTTACTTATGAAAACAGATTTAACAAAGTTAATATAGACAAACCATCAAGATCATCAAAGGATTGATTTATGAAGAAATTAAGTCTTATTTGTCTCCTGATCCTATTCACTATCACATTGAATGCCATTGATATCAATTTTAAAAAAGTTTACAGAAATATGATTGGTAATCATCAATATAAAAAGAACGATTTTAATAATGCACAAAAAAGTTTTGAAAAAAACTCAATTGATTATCCTGATAAGGATAATTTACATTATAATCTGGGTAACTCACTCTATAAAAATGGAAAGTACCAGGAAGCATTGAAAGAATATGAAATTGCATTACATAACAAAAATCCAGAACTAGAATCAAAAATACATCACAACATCGGTAATATCCATTTTCTAAATAAAGATTATCAAAAAGCAATTGATGCTTACAAGAAATCACTCGTTAAAAAAAATAATCAGGAAGATACCAGAAAAAATTACGAGCTTGCAAAAAGGTTACTGATTCAACAACAAGAAAACAAAAACCAAAATCAAGATCAAGACCAACAAAAACAAGAGAAACAAGACAAAAAGGAAGAAAATACTCAGGAACAAATAGAAGCTCAGAGTATATTAAAAGCAATTGAAGAAAAAGAAAAAGAACAACAAAAGAAAAAATCGCAGAATACAGGAAAGTATAAATCAGGAAAATACTGGTAAATGATACCATTTCATGATTTTATCAGTAAATTTATCCAGTATGAAAAAGCAAAAAACTTCTCTGATAATACTTTAATTGCTTATGAATCTGATTTGTATCAGTTTCAGGAATACTTGATTTCAAGATTTGAAGGATACAAAATTATTCTAAAAGAGATTGACAAATCTATGATTCAGGACTATATGATTGAATTATCTAATCAACATATATCTAACCGCTCTCTTGAAAGAAAAATAACCTCAATTAGAGAATTTTTTAAATATCTGTACATGGAAGACTATATTCAGATTAATCCGGCCAAAACAATACATTCTCCAAAATATAGTAAAAAACTTCCTATATCTCTAACATCAGAAGAGTTATCAAAATTATGTGAAATACCAAACCAGACAACTCCTTTTGGATCTCGAAACATTGCAATAATTAAGTTATTCTATTCCAGTGGATTGCGTGCAAGTGAATTATGTAATTTATTACTAAATGATATCCAATTGACTCAAAAAAAAGTAGTTGTTACAGGAAAAGGCAATAAACAAAGAGTTATTCCAGTCTCTGATGATGCCATTTTGGCTATTGATCAGTATCTGTCGGTAAGAAATCACTTCAGACCACAAAATAATCATTTGTTTGTATCGAAAAGCGGTATTGCTTTGACTTATACTGAGATTTATAAAATTTTGAAAATGTATTTTAGGCAAACTTCAAAAGACTCCAGTTGTTCTACACATACATTGAGGCATACTTTTGCTACTCATCTTATGGAAAATGGAGCTGATATCAGAGCAATTCAGGAAATGCTAGGGCATGAATCCATTTCAACAACAGAGATTTACACTCATGTCGCTGTATCAAACTTAAAAAAAGTGTATAAAAAATTACATCCCCGTTCAAAACCTGATAAGACAGATAACCCTAAAAATCAAAGTGATAAATAGCCTTTAACTGCTCAATCTTGTTACCAAGCTGTATAATCCCCTCAATAAAAGTTAAATCAACAGAATATTCAGGATCAAGCTCCTTAACGATAGCAAGACTCTGAGAGTATTGTTGTAAATTATAATAACAAATCGCTTTTAAAACCATAATATCTGAGTAATTCAAGCTAAAGTCTCTGCTAAATTGCCAGCTATTTGGAATTTGCCCTGATAGTGATAAGCTTTCATTGTAATTGCTTTCCAGATAAGCAATGAATGACTGTCCGGCTTTTACATCCTGATAAAGAGAATCAGAAGGAGTCATCGTTTGAAGTGAATCAGTTTCAAAAAACTGGTTAAATTGTAAATCTGAATTGACTATTTTTTTTAATCTGAAATATGTCCAACCCAGGGCATGATAACCTTTTAAATATGCATTAGGTCGGGTTGTTAACTCTAAAAAATAGGGGAGAGCAGAGTCATAATTCCCTTTAAGGTATTGATTCCATCCTAATTTTAATACATAATCAGAACTCAATCCGCTAATACTTGTCTGTTCATCTTTTTTCTCGCAAGCAGTAAAAAAGAGGCTTGCTACACACAGAAGAATGTATATATGTTTCATGTTTCCCCCATTACTTTAACAACAGCATTTTGTTTGTTGATTTAATATGATTGTATTGAACCGTATAAAAATAAATACCTGAGCTGACTGGTTTATCATTTTTATCTTTACCATTCCATTCTAACAGAAAACTTTTTTCCTTCGTTTCTTGATTGTATAATTCCTTAACAAACTGTCCTCTGAGATTATATATAGTTACTTTGACGATTGCATTTTCTTTAGGAGAGTCTATATTTACTTTTATCAGAGTACTTGGATTAAAAGGATTAGGATAGTTACTTGAAGAAATGAAAGGTAGCTGAATCGTTTTCTTTTTTAACTGAATAAGAGTTGGATTAAGAAAAGAATGATTGTTTAGTTGTTTTCCATCGATTTCTACCCAATGGTTTTCGGAGAAAACAGAGATATCATAATCAGCATTATTGCTAATTTGAATTCTATAATGGGTTAAATGTGATTTAAAATAGAATAATTCGTAAAACGTATCTGATTTTTGTATGAGTATATTTTGATCAATTGGTTCAAGTGCCATGAGTTTAAATTGATTATCATGAGAATAAGCTGTTTGATTCGTATTTCTAAGAATATTTACAGACATGGTTTTTGTTAGAGTTGTATCTATACCTATGCCTATTGCTCTGAATTTCATTGTTAATGAAGTTGATTCGCTAACATTGTACTGGTGATACCATTGCTGTGAACTTATTTGTGTTAATTCTGCTTTTTGATTATTGATTGAAAGACTTACACTGTCAGCATTTATTCTATTAGTATAAGCATAAATATGGAGTATATCTGTTAAAAAGGGGTGTTGAAGAATATTTAGATAAAGTCCTTTATTTAGTAACGCATTACCACCTTTAAACACAAACAATCCCTGATTATTACTTGCAAGAAATTTATCTGTTGTATTTTTATTGAGATATTCCAAAACAATCATTTGAATATTATTATCTGTCAGACTACTGTTAGAAGTATTGTAAATCTGCCAGTTGAATTCATCCGTTTTAATCAAACCATTCGCTGTTGCAATCCAAATGAATCCTGAACTATCAGCTTTGGCATCATTTATATTATTGACTGGTAGTTGTGAGTTCTCGGTTGTATAAACTAACCAATTACTTTCTTGTTTTTTTATCAGTCCACTGTTACTTGAAATCCAAACCTGCTGATAATCAGGTGAGAAATTAATTCTTTTTATGAGATTTCCAGGTAAAGGTGAGTTAAATTTATTATAAACTGTCCACGTATTAATCAATGTATTTAAAATGGATATTCCATAATCAGTGGCTATCCATATTTTATCCAGATTATCATAATTGATATCGATGATCACATTAGAAGATAAAGATGAGTTATTTTCGTTGTAAAGAGTCCATTCTGACTGATTACTGATCTTAACAAGGCCACCCCCTTCAGTTCCTATCCAGATATTTTGATTCTTATCAGTTAGTAATGAGGTAACAGTGTTTGAAGGTAATTCAGAGTTAATCGTATTATAAACAGTCCATGAATCATCATTTATGTTAAAACGTGCTAATCCTCCACCTACGTTTTGATATGGCTTTGTACCAATCCATAAATTCCCATAATTATCTAAGGTTAAAGCACTTATATTGTTAGAAGGTAATAAAGAATTCGCGACATGATAAACTGTCCAGTTATCGCCATCAAAGTAAGACAAGCCCATAGAAGTACCAATCCAGCGTACATAACGGTTATTTATTTTTTTGCTTAAAATAGTATTGACTTTGTTAGAGGGAATCCCTGAGTTCATAAAACTAAAACTGACCCATGAAGTTCCTGTAAGTCTGACCATCATTTTTTCTGTTCCAATCCATTTGTACAGACCCTGGATTTTGATACTGTAGATTTGATTACTGGTAATCAATCCCTGAGTATTCTCCATGTTATAAAGTGTCCATGAGGTGCCAGATAATTTAGCAATTCCATTATCACTGGCAACCCAAACAGGTAATAATGGATCATTCGTATCCGTATCAATATCATAGATGTAATTAGAGGGGATATTGCTGTTTTGAGTCGTATATGTTGTCCAGACTAACATAGAGTCAATTTTTACCAATCCTCCACCACTGTTTGTATTTCTATTGTAAACAGCCAGCCACTTATTCTTTTTGTTGTCAATATGAATAGAAGTGATTGTGTTTCCAGTCAGACTTGAATTAGAGGTACTGTATCTTGTCCACTGATTATTCCAATCATCATAACGGTAAAGGGAATTAGCAGTACCAATCCATTTAATATATTGGTCTCCAACTTTTTCAATAGCTATTGAAAG